>NZ_JAJMOZ010000012.1:0-127545 GCF_020991525.1 Flavobacterium sp. EDS | reverse complement strand
GTCGTCGCCTTTCTTTTAAAACCCTGTTTTAATCAACAGGGTTTTTTATTCTTATCTATAAATTATAGAATAAGGTACCTTAGCTCAGATGGTAGAGCAATGGACTGAAAATCCATGTGTCCCTGGTTCGATCCCTGGAGGTACCACATAATGCTCGGATGGTGAAATTGGTAGACACGCTGGACTTAAAATCCAGTGAACAGCAATGTTCGTGCGGGTTCAAGTCCCGCTCTGAGTACTAAAACTCCAATTGGCTATTGCTAATTGGAGTTTTTTTTATTGTCAAAATACTACTAAAAAAGGAATGGATCGAGCGGATCAAACGAAAAACTCGGAGATTAGATAATCTGAATAATAAGAAATCAACTTTTCGCACTCCTCTAAATTGACCTCTAAACGCTTTTACTTTTGCGTTAAAAGATTCCGCTGAAGCATTAGTACTTCTTCAAAAAAGTTTAAGATTGACTGATAATTAACCGTTATGGTATTAAGCAGGATATTAAAGTTTTTAAACCCCGATTCTTCTACATTCCTATATTAATGTGCTAGTTTGGTCATAGCAATGAGTTTGTTGTTATAAACCCCAGGAAGTTGCTGTATTAGTCTATGAGCTGTTTTTATATCAGGATATAGGCTAAATAAGATCTGAGCTCTTTTATTTTGTCTCTCAATCCATTTTTTACTAGATTTATAAAGAACATATCTACTTCTGGCTAACAACTGCTTTACAGAGTCTGTATTAGACAAAAGCTCTGGAATATAGGTTTAGCTCTCTCTTTTCGCTTGTAATATCAATCTATTCTCAGCATCGATACTTTTCCCAAGGATATTTTATTCTAATCTCCTGTAAGGCTTCTAGAGCTAATTTTTGAGTATGAAATCTATCGGTAACCTGTATGGCTTCTGAAAACATCTTTTGGAGATTAATTTCGTGGAATTAACCATCTCAAGTATTATTTCTTGGTCACAGCTTTTTTTTGTAGTCAATTTTGCAGATAAGATGAATAACGAGATCAGCCTTTGTTCCGGCAACAATAGCAGTTAAGCAACTTTTTTACCTCTGGCTTCCTTATTTGTAGGCATAGTAAAAAGCTCTCCCAGAGACAAAGCTACTTCATCAATTGACAAATGAGTACCTATGTTTTCAGGGTAGATAATTCATTACTGTGCTTGTTCGTATGGTGCCCATGTACTGAAAGAACTTAGGTGTCTTTTTTTTGTCTCTGTAGTTTCTTCCCATTGATTCTAGGTAAGCTTTCATTGGTTTGACAATTCATAGGAGTCATCTCAAATTTTTTATTTTACTTTGAAATTCCCTCCTCTCCAGGTTTTGTGCTTGATCTATTTTAATCTGGTTTAACTCTATATCATTTTGTCATAATTATAATCTTAAAATAAGCAATAAGAATATCTGAAACTAATTTAGTTCAATGATATCTAAAAAATATCTTACCTCATGTATATGCATAAAAAAGCCTGCTCGATTGAGCAGGCTTGTGAATCATGGTATTATTTAGATTAATCTTCGGTATCTTGAGTTTCTTCTAAATCTTCTGATTTTCTTCCTATTTTTATTTTAGGATTATCTTTGGTTCCTTTGATTATTAACGGAATTCCCAAAATTCCTAATGGAGGTAAACCTAATCTCATTTTAATATTTAGTTTACCATCTAAACTAGTTGTTCCTTCTATTCTTGGTCTGAAACCTGCAAATTTGAATTTGAATCGTTCTAGAGTAATTATATTGTTTTTGATGCTACTCTTAATATCAACCTTGGTTATTTGAGGATTTCTAATTGCTTCATGACTAGTTGTTTTGCTTACAGCATTGAACATTTTCATCCCATAGAGTTTGATGTCTTTTACAGAAATTACACCTTCACCAACTAATGAAGGGTAAACAGGCTCCATCTTAGCATTAAGTCTTCCTTTTAGCTTGTAATCTAGCGAAACGGTTCCCTGTGCTTTTTCTGCAGCACTAGCCATTTTTCTAAATATCTCAATTTCATTGTAAGCCTTTTTAACGTCAAAATCTGTTGCTTTGATAGTATAGTCGAATAGAGCTTTTTTCATCGTTAGAGCTTGATACGTTGCATCCATGGTTACTTCGCAACCTATCAAATTAAAACCTGTATTTTGCATGGTTAAGACCCCCTTATTCATCTTGAGGTTACCTTTGGCATTATTCAAGGCAAGTTTATTAAAGTTTACTTTCTGTGCATTTGCCTGAAATTGTAAATTAAAATTCTTCGGAATTATAATGACTCCTGTTTGAGTTACTTCTACTTTTGGAGCTTCAGTATTTGTACTAGGGGCTGTAGTAGTTGCATTGCTTGTCTCGGTGGTTGTACTCGACATAAATTCATCAGCATTGATGTACTTTGAATTTATAGCAAATGATCCTTTTAAGACCCCAGTTTTGGTTGTCATGAAATTAAAGACATTTTGTAGATATCCATTCATTTTAAAATCTGATTGACCATAAGTTGACATAAAGTTTTTGAAAAACATTTTGTCTTGGTTTATTTTAAAAAGACCTTCTTTAATAATAAACTTCTTAGGAAGGTATTCAGATACAATTCCGATATTCTTAATTTCTAGTGTTCCTTTATTATTGAGTTTGCTATAGTTTCCTTTTTCAGCATCACTTTGTTTCCCTTTCAAAACTAAATCGGCTTTAATTGAGCCATCTAGATCTAATCCTTTTTGAGAAAAAACTCTATATATTTTGCTTATATCTAATTCTCCTTTAGCTTTAATGTCATAAGTAAGATCGTTAAAATTGCTTAAGTTGGCATTAATAAAAAAGGGTTTTCCTTCAAAGGTTATTTGTGCTGGTGATAATTTGACTTTCAAATCATCAAAAGTTCCTTTTTGATTATTAATCTCAGAAACAATTGTTATGTCTGTAATTGGGTTTGGATAATATTTTGTTTTTAAAAATCCATTTTTCAAGTTAATTGTTCCAGAAGTTACTGGGAAGAGTTTATTTTTTAAATCAAAAACTCCTTTTGCTTTAATATCCCCAATAAGATTTCCTTTTAATTCTATGTCAGGAATTCCAAATGCCTGAGTTAATTTTCCTAAATCTATCTGGCTGTTTAGGTCAATGTCTACTTCAGGAGTATCTACCCCTTTTACATAAAATTTAGATTTTAAATGGTCTTTATTTATGTTTAAGGCTAGGTTTTTTGCATCAACAATTAAAAGGTCTGGATTTAGCGAAGGTAATTTCGTATTTATATCTAGATTTAAATTTGAAACAGGAAAAGAACTTTTATTATAGTTTACATAACCATCATTTATTTTTAAATCAACGTTTAAATCTGGAGCAATGTTCTGTGATGCAATATATTTACCTTTTAAGGTAAGTAATAGATTTGTATTCCCTTTTAAATCAGTTTTTGATAACCAGGTAATGAATTTAGGAGGGAACGCTGTAAAGACATCATGTAATTGACTGTTATCTGATTTTATAATAAAATCAATATTATAACCATCTTTTAAAAAGTCAAATTTCCCTTTAAAATCAACTATTAGTTGATTTATCTTTAAATTGTTTTGTTCGAAAAGGAAAGATAAAGAGTTTACATTTACTTTTGTAATTAAGTCAGCATCTACCTTTTTATTCATTAAATAAGGTTCATTTTCGTATAAGATGTTAAGTTTTTCGATTCTAGCTTTTGAATATAAGTCGAAGATATCTTTACTTAAATCTCCCTTTCCAGAATAATTAAATCCAAAAACATCTAGATGTACCTTGGTTGATTGATCATCATAGACTATCTTGCTATTGATGATTTCAATTTTTTCTAATTTTAAAGAAGTATCATCACTATTATCTTTTGCTTTTTCTGCTTCAGCTTCAGATGATTTATAAACGTTATAATTTGCTTCACCGTTTTTATTAACTTTTACATTGATAAAAGAATTAGATAGATATATTTGGTCTATGCTAACAGTTTCTCCAAAAAGTAAACTACTTATGTTAATACCAAAAGAAACTTCTTTAGCAGTAACAAAGTTTTCTTTTTGAAATGGAGCAGATCCATTTAATTTTAAATCATTTAAAGTTAAAGTTAATGATGGAAAATGATGAAAGAAGGAAATGTTAGCATCTGAATAATTTAGTTCAGCATTAAGTTTTTTGTTTGCTGTTTTCTTTATCTCTTCTTTTATTTTATCCGAAAAAACATAAGGCGTTATAAAAAGTAGCGCTAAAATAACGACTAGCACTATTCCAATATATTTTACTATTCTATATAAAATGGATTTTATATTCCCTTTTGTCATAAGTATAATTATTAGTTGTTTTTATCCGTGTACAGTTTCGCTTTTTCCATAATTAGTAATGATAGAACCTTCGTATTCAATCCATTCTTTCCAACGTTTATCGATGTCTATATTATCGGTATATTTTCGGGCAAATCCTAAAAAAGTAGTATAATGTCCTGCTTCGGAAATCATTAAATCACGATAAAATGTTGCCAATTCCTGGTCTTTTATGTTTTCTGAAAGGACTTTAAAGCGTTCACAACTTCTAGCTTCAATCATGGCCGAAAATAATAGGCGATCACAAAGGGCATCTTTTCTACTACCGTCTTTTTTCATGAATTTAAAAAGTTCATTTACATAATGGTCTTTTCTTTCACGACCAAGTGTCAAACCTCTTTTCTTGATAATGTCATGTACCATTTGTAAATGCTCTAATTCTTCTCTGGCAATAATTAACATTTCTGTTACTAATTCCTCTAATTCTGAATTGTATGTTACTAAACTAATTGCGTTTGAAGCCGCTTTTTGCTCACACCATGCATGGTCGGTAAGAATTTCTTCGATATTCGATTCGACTATGTTTACCCAACGTGGGTCTGTAGCTAATTTTAATCCTAACATGATATTTGATTTATAACCTACAAAATTAGTGTTTTATTCCCGATTTTTGGGTTTAATGATGATATTGCCGCTTAAATAGTATTATTTTGTAGTAGAAATAAAATAGGATATGAGTGAGCTTAAAAAGCTTTTAATAATTGGCTTTGTATGGCCTGAGCCAAATTCATCGGCAGCAGGAGGGAGAATGATGCAGTTAATCTCAATTTTTAAAGAAAAGGGATTTGATATTACATTTGCTAGCCCAGCTTTGGATAGTGATTTTATGATTGATTTGACAGCGTTAGGAATTGAGAAAAAAACGATTGCTTTAAATTGTTCCAGTTTTGATGATTATATAAAAGAACTTAATCCGTCGATTGTTTTGTTTGATCGGTTTATGATTGAAGAACAGTTTGGTTGGCGCGTGTCTGAAAATTGTCCTGATGCATTACGTATTTTGGATACTGAGGATTTGCACTGCTTGCGTCAAGCTCGTCAAAAAGCATTCAAAGAGAATAGAAATTTTGTAGTTAGTGATTTATTTTCAGAAGAAGTTGCTAAGAGAGAAATCGCTAGTATTCTGCGTTGTGATTTGTCTTTAATAATCTCTGAGTTTGAGATGGAATTATTAGAGTCAGTATTTAAAATTGATGCTGCTTTATTGTATTATTTGCCTTTTTTATTGAATTCAATTTCTGAAAATGTATTAAAAGAATTACCCCCTTTTGAAGAAAGAACTGGTTTTGTTTTTATCGGTAATTTTCTGCATGAACCCAATTGGAATACTGTTCAATATCTAAAAGAGTCAATTTGGCCATTGATAAAAAAAGAATTACCAGATGCAGTTTTAAATATTTATGGAGCATATCCTTCACAAAAAGTATTGCAATTACACCAACCCAAATCTGGTTTTTATATTATGGGTCGTGCTGATAATGCTCAAGAAGTAGTACAGAAATCTAGAATAGTATTAGCCCCGATACGTTTTGGTGCGGGATTAAAAGGAAAGTTAGTTGAAGCCATGCAATCCGGAACACCAAGTGTAACCACAACAATAGGTGCGGAAGCAATGAATGGTGATTTACCTTGGAATGGCTTTATTATTGATGATGCTGAAGATTTCGCCAAAGCAGCGGTAGAGTTATATCAAGACAAAAATCTGTGGAACGAAGCTCAGATAAAAGGAATTGAAATAATTAATACTCGCTATTTAAAAGATGATTTTGCGACTGATTTTATGGAAATGATTTTCCATTTGCAATCTA
This sequence comes from Flavobacterium sp. EDS, assembly GCF_020991525.1. NCBI lineage: Bacteria > Pseudomonadati > Bacteroidota > Flavobacteriia > Flavobacteriales > Flavobacteriaceae > Flavobacterium > Flavobacterium sp. EDS. Next base: position 121,405 of record NZ_JAJMOZ010000012.1, on the reverse strand, counting down.
ATTTGAAATCCCATCGTGATAACAACTTTATAGGAAGTATGTTGCAGTATCATACCATGAGAAGCACAAAATATATGTCTAAATGGATTGAGGCTAAAAATAAAAATTAGATTTCCATTTTTCCAAAACCTACTGTTTCTCTATAAATTTGAGGCGAAACATCAGCATTGGTTTTAAAAAATCGACTAAAGTAATGCTCGTCTTCATAACCCAATTCGTATGCAATTTCTTTGACTGTTTTGTTGGTCATGTATAATTCTCTTTTGGCTTCGATTATTATTCTTTCAGCAATTAAATCAGTTAGTGTTTTATTGAAATACGTCTTAGATAATTTTGCTAGCGCTTTTGATGAGATATTTAACAATTCGGCATAATTTCCTGCTGAATGTTTGGTTTTAAAATTAAGCTCAATAGCATCTTTCAGATTTTGAAGAATAAAAGGTTCTTTAGAATTAGGAACTGATTTTATTTCTTCTAATTGTTCGTTTTTTAATCGGGAAGCAGTAATTAAAAATATTTTTAAATAGGAAACTAATAATTCATATTGTGCCAATTCAGCATTTTGAATTTCGGTTTTCATTTGTTCTAAAACCATTGTAAAAGTTGCCGTTGCCTGTTCTGTAATAATTGTAAATGGTGGCTGATAAACATTATTAAATAAAATGCCATTACAGGAAACTTCTTTTTGATGCATGTGAATGCAATAAAAATCAGGATGAAAGTGAATTGCGATTCCTTCAATTGGTTCACTTACACAGAGCATAAAAGGCTGATAAGGAGAAAAGGCTAGGAGTGCGTTTTCTTCAAAATTATGCTCGGCAAAATCAGCTTTTACTTTCCCCTTTCCTTTGGTTACCCAAATTAATGAGAAATAATTATTGCGTTGCAGATGGTCAAAATGGCTGTTGTTGTCAAAAGGGAGTAACTTAAAGGCTAAATTACCATTTTGCGGATTAATTAAAGTGAAAACATTCTGACTGCTCATGATTTCTTTTGTTTTGAAAATATAAAGATAGTCATGAAAAGAATTCACAACTATCTTTATAAACTGTTTTACTTGAATTACTTTAAACTTGAAACTGCTGGAAAGTCAATTTCGGTGTTTGCTGTATTATTAAAGTAGTTTGTTAAAATATTTAAGGCTACATGTCCAATTGTTTCTGCGATTTCGGCATCAGTAACTCCTGCATTTTTTACTTTGTTTACATCTTCATCATTTACCAAGCCATTTTTACTGATTAATGTTTTGGCAAATTGTAAAACGGCTTCAGTTTTTGCATCGGTTGAATTTCCTGTTCTTGCAGCTTGCAAAACTGCAGGATCTGCTTTTACCAATTTTTCTCCAATATAGGTATGAGCTGCTAAGCAGTAATCACATGAATTACTTTCTGAAACTGCTAAGGCAATTAGTTCTCCTGTTTTTGCACCTAATTTCCCGTGGCTTAGAGCCCCGCTTAAATTTAGATATCCTTCAAGAACTGCGGGAGAATTTCCCATTGTTCTCATCATGTTCGGAACAACTCCTAATTTTGCTTGCACTGCGTTGAATAAATCTTTAGTTTTTCCTGTTGCTTCTTCTGGGTTTAATGCTGTTAATCGTGTCATCTTATTTGATTTTTTATGTTATTTATTTGTTGTTGTCTTTTGACATTACAAAGGTGCTACGAATACAGATTTTAAAACATGGAGAATTTACGCTATGTAATGGATAATTTTCCCTGAGGTGTTTTTTTAGAAGCTAATCCCGCTATTCGTTACAATCTTTTGCTTTTTAAAGATAAAAGCAAAAGGATTTTCACTTCTATCGGGGCTAGGGCAATTGTTTTCATAAGAATGTTTTTCGTTTATTAGGTCAGGAATGAGAAATAAGAATAAAAAAATCCCCGATTACAAGGTGTAACTGGGGATTTTTTTTCTTTGCAGTTTTCAGCTACAGTCTTCGGCCAGATTGTAAGCTAAAAACTGAGACTGCGATTGTAAACTAAAACTGAATACTATTTTAAAATGCTTTCTACAGCTTGAATTGTTGTTTGGTGATAACCTGATTTTGCCTTGTTGAAGATTTGTTTTGCCCAAACTTTTCCTTCAGGGGTTTTTGCCATTTCTTTATAAAGCATCATTACGGATCCTGTTCTGCTAGTAGAAATTAAAAATTGTTCAATTGCAGGGTAAGCAGCTGTATATTTATAACGGATTGAAGGAACAAACCATTGACGCTTGATAATAAAATTGCCGCCTTTTGTAAAGTTGAACTCAGTATCAAGTGCTTCCATTTCTTTTACAGTAATATCTGTTGGAAGATTATCTATAAAATGTTGTTTTTCTGTAGTTGTCGTGATTTTTTTGCTTAATCCTTTAACGCCAGTTTCTCTCCAGCTTTTTTGAATTTTATCGATAGCATCAAAATCCGGTGAGCTTACTGGAGTAATATTTGATGGAATTCCAGGTTTATAGATCCATTCGTCTAGTTTTATCTTATCAGCCAGTGCTTTGTCTCCTTTAATCAGATTTTCATTTATGTATTTTACAAAATCTTCTGTTGTAATAGATTTAAAAGCATTTGCATCGAAATAGTTTTTAATAAAAACATCGAATTTTTCGCGTCCAACGGCATTCTCGATAACTTTCAAAAAGGCATACCCTTTTACATAAGGTATTAAACTTAATCCATCATCAGGATTTCTTCCAGTTAAACTAACTTTAAGTCTTGTGTCTGGGCTTGTGTCTCCTAGTTCAGCAATATTATCAATTAGTTCTTTACGGATGATAACATTTTGCATTTCAAATTCTTTTTCACCAAAGATTGCTTCACCGATTCTGTGTTCTACATAAGTGGTGAATCCTTCGTTTAACCAAATGTCATCCCATGTTGCATTGGTTACTAAGTTTCCGCTCCAGCTATGACCTAATTCATGTGCTAATAAGCTAGTTAATGAACGATCGCCAGCCAAAACTCCTGGAGTTAGGAATGTTAAGTTAGGATTTTCCATTCCGCCATAAGGGAAACTTGGTGGCAGGACTAATACATCATATCGCCCCCAACGGTATGGGCCATATAGTTTTTCGGCAGCAACTACCATTTTTCCTAATTCAGCAAATTCCCATGCTGCTTTTTTAAGAACAGATGGTTCAGCGTAAACACCTGTTCTTTCATCAATTGATTGAAATTCGATGTCTCCAACTGCAATTGCCATTAAGTATGATGGTATTGCTTTGTCTTGTTTAAAAGTGTAAATACCAGTATCATTTTTCTTTTGAGGGTTAACTGCGCTCATTACAGCCATTAAATCTTTAGGAACTGTAATTTTTGCATTATAAGTAAAACGAACTGATGGAGAGTCTTGACATGGAATCCAAGTACGAGACCAAACACTTTCTCCTTGAGAGAAAAGGAAAGGTTTCTTTTTGTCTGCCGTTTGTTCAGGTTTTAGCCATTGTAATGCTACAGCGTCTTTGGTTGTATTGTAGTAGATATTTACTTTGGTTGTATTTGGTTCAATTGTAATGTGAAGTGGTTTTCCGTGAAATTCGACGTCTTTTCCGAGCTCGAATTTGGTTTCTTTTTCATCATCACCTAGAGTAACTTTAGTAATGTTAAGCGTGTTTTCGTCAAAGATAATTTCGTTGCCTTTACTAACGTTGTCGATTTTCCAAGATGCTTTTCCGGTAATGGATTGTGTTTCAAAATCAACTTTGATATCAAGCTCTAAGTGTTTTACAACGGCTAACTCTGGTTTTGAGAAAGAATGTTCGTCTTTAATAACTGTTGGTTTATTTGTTTCGTCTTTTTTCTGACAGGCCAATGCTATCAAAAAGAGGGTTAGTAGATATATTTTTTTCATTTTTTATAAAAAATTGGTTTAAAATGTAAAATAAATAAAAAAATCCCATTTTGAAAGTTCAAAATGGGATTTTTAATATAAAATAATAACGAATTATGCCAACATAGTAACTGGGCTTTCGATATATTGTTTCAATGTTTGTAAAAATTGAGCACCAGTTGCACCATCAATTGTTCTGTGGTCACAAGCCAATGATAACATCATTGTGTTTCCTACTACAATTTGACCGTTTTTAACCACTGGTTTCTCTACAATAGCACCTACAGAAAGGATGGCAGAGTTTGGTTGGTTTATGATTGAATTAAATTCTGTAATACCAAACATTCCAAGGTTAGATACTGTAAAAGTACTTCCTTCCATTTCTTGTGGTCCAAGTTTTTTGTTTTTAGCTCTTCCAGCAAGATCTCTTACGCTAGCACCAATTTGAGATAAACTCATAGCATCTGTAAATTTCAATACAGGAACTACTAATCCATCTTCAACAGCTACAGCAACACCAATATTTACATGGTGGTTGATGATGATGGCATCTTCTTTCCACTGTGAATTAATTTTTGGGTGCTTTTTCAATGCCAAAGCACAAGCTTTGATTACCATATCGTTAAAAGATACTTTTGTATCTGGAACGCTATTTATTGTAGCTCTAGATGTCATTGCTTCGTCCATGCTTACTTCGATCACTAAGTTATAGTGAGGAGCTGTAAACAATGATTCTGCTAGACGTTTTGCAATAATTTTTCGCATTTGCGAATTTTTGATCTCTTCTGTGAAAACTTCTCCAGCAGGAACAAAAACTTTTGGAGCAGCTACTGTAGCTTCTGGAGCTTTAGCAGTAGTTGCAGCTGGTTGTGCAGGAGTAGCAGTTGCAGGTGTAAAGTTTTCGATATCGCTTTTTACAATACGTCCGTTTTCACCAGTCCCTTTTACTTGTGATAATTGAATTCCTTTATCTGAAGCAATTTTCTTTGCTAATGGTGAAGCAAGAATTCTTTTTCCATCGCTAACGACTTCAACAGTTTCTGCTGTTTCTTGAGTAGGAGCTGCTTTAGTTTCTTCTGTTGTTGCTTTTGCAGGAGCGCCACCAACAGTATAGTTTTCTGCAATGCCAGAAATATCTGTTCCAGCAGGTCCGATGATAGCTAATAAACTATCAACAGGAGCTGTGTTTCCTTCTTGAATTCCAATGTATAATAATGTTCCTTCGTTGAAAGACTCAAATTCCATTGTTGCTTTGTCTGTTTCGATTTCAGCAAGAATATCACCTTCAGCCACAGCATCACCAACTTTTTTAAGCCAAGTTGCTACTGTACCTTCAGTCATAGTATCACTTAATCGAGGCATAGTTACTACAACAACACCTTTTGGTAATTCAGTTGCAGCTTTTGCAGGAGCAACTGCTTCTGTTTTAGCCTCTGTAGTTACAGCTTCAGCTTTTGGAGCTTCGGCAGCAGGAGCACCTCCTCCAGCGATTAATGCCGTAACATCTTCACCTTCGTTTCCTATAATTGCTAATAATGAATCAACTGGAGCGGTTTCTCCAGCTGGGATTCCTATATATAAAAGAGTTCCTTCATTGAAAGACTCAAATTCCATTGTTGCTTTGTCGGTTTCAATTTCAGCAAGGATATCTCCTTCGCTAACTTTGTCTCCTACTTTTTTAAGCCAAGTTGCTACCGTTCCTTCCGTCATAGTATCGCTCAAACGAGGCATTGTTACTTTTATCGCCATGATTTATAGTTTATGAGGTGTAAATGGATAGTTTTCTTGTGCATATACCACATCGTAAAGTTGTTGTAAATCAGGATATGGAGATTCTTCAGCAAATTTCACACATTCTTCTACCAAGTCTTTTACTCTTTGGTCTATTTCTTCGATTTCTTCTTCAGTAGCAAATTTTTGATCTTTTATTACGTCAAGTACTTGAGTAATTGGGTCAATTTTTTTGTATTCTTCTACTTCTTCTTTAGAACGATATAATTGTGCATCAGACATTGAGTGTCCTCTGTAACGGTATGTTTTCATTTCTAAGAATGTTGGACCATCACCACGACGCGCTCTTTCAACTGCTTCGTACATTGCTTCTGCAACTTTCACTGGGTTCATTCCGTCAACTGGTCCACAAGGCATTTCGTAACCTAAACCAAGTTTCCATATATCTGTATGGTTTGCAGTTCTTTCAACAGAAGTTCCCATTGCATATCCATTGTTTTCAACAATAAATACTACTGGAAGTTTCCATAACATAGCCATGTTAAAAGCTTCATGTAAAGAACCTTGTCTTGCTGCACCATCACCAAAATAAGTCATGGTTACACCACCTGTTTCAAAATATTTATCTGCAAAAGCTAAACCAGCTCCTACAGGAATTTGTCCACCTACAATTCCGTGACCTCCGTAAAAACGGTGTTCTTTTGAGAAAATGTGCATAGATCCACCCATTCCTTTAGATGTTCCTGTTGCTTTTCCTAAAAGTTCAGCCATTACACGTTTTGGGTCAACACCCATACCAATTGGTTGTACGTGATTTCTGTAAGCAGTTATCATTTTATCTTTTGTCAAATCCATGACATGCAATGCACCAGCAAGTACTGCTTCTTGACCATTGTATAGGTGAAGAAATCCTCTTACTTTCTGTTGGATGTACAATGCTGCTAGTTTGTCTTCAAACTTTCTCCAAAGTAGCATGTCTTCATACCACTTTAAATATACCTCTTTTGTAACTTCTTTCATCTGAATTCTTTCTTTTGCTAAAGTGTTTCTGTTATCAATTGTTGCCTATAGCGCAAAATAGTTTCCTCCCACAAATTTGCGCCCGAATGGGTCGGGATGCAAAAATAAGACATTCCTACTTAGAACTAAAATTTAAAAGCTAATATTTGGCTTTTTTTACAAGAACTTTTTATCAAACATAAAAGGAAGTAAGTTTTTTAGTGATGCCGATTGATAAATTGCACCTATTTCGCCCATGAAATAAATTTCTATAGGGGTGTCTTGTTTTATTTCATATTCTGCAATTGATTGTCTGCAGGATCCGCAAGGAGGAATAGGGGCTATTGTCTGATTGGTATCTGAAGCAGCTGAAATTGCAATTTTTAAAATTTTAGCTTCTGGATAAATAGCTCCTGCATGAAAAATAGCTACTCGTTCAGCACAAAGACCTGAAGGATAAGCCGCGTTTTCTTGATTTGAACCTAAAACAATTTTACCATTATCTAAAAGTAAGGCTGCACCAACTCTAAATCTAGAATATGGAGCATAGGCTTTTTTGCGAATAGCGATTGCTTCGTTCATTAAGTCTTGAATGTCTTTTGAAAGTTCTTCGATAGATTCAAAAACTGAAAATTGTGTTGTAATAGATATTTCTTTCATTATATATTTAGGAAAAAAAATCCAAATTTCAATAAGCTGAAATTTGGATTGTTATAATTGTTTTTTATTATTCGCGATTAATATACTTCGTATTTGTCCCCAAAGTTAAACGTTAGAGAGAAACGAAGTGTGTTTTCTAATGGATTTTTTACGTTTGAAGTAGAAAATAGGTATGAAACATCTACTTTAACAACGTTGTATTTGAAACCTGCTCCTAAAGAAAAGAATTTTCTAGCTCCTTTTTCTGGGCTTTCATGAAAATAACCTGCGCGAAATGCAAATGAATCCTGATACATGTATTCTGCACCAATGCTATAGGTGATTTCTTTTAATTCTTCACTAAAACCGCCTGGTGCGTCTCCAAATGATTTAAATATTCCTGATGCCCATCCTATGGATCGATAATCTTCTCTATTTTGATTTCTTTCATCTGGAGTAATTGTGCCATCACCATTTAAATCTGGGTTTTGTGGTGTTGGAACTAATAACTTGCTAAACTCTACACCTAATCCGATTTTATTGTAATCATCTAAGATAAAGTCAAATCCTCCACCTACTTTTAAGTTAGCTGGTAAGAAATTAGCATTGATTTCGTCGTTGTCGTATTTAATTTTTGGTCCGATGTTCTGGATGTTGAAACCACCTCTCCATCTACCGTTAAAATCGCTATAAGCAATTTCTTCAGATTGATAGAAACCAGCAACGTCTACTGCAAATGAGCTTGCAGGTGATGCGTCTATGTTTTCTGATGCGATTTTTAGATTGGAACGAATGTATCTTCCGGCTACTGCCATTGAGAATTTTTCGCTCAGTTTTAAGCTGTAAGATCCATCAAGAGCAAATTCATTTGGAGAAACGATTCTTTCTTGTTCTAATGGGTTATCTGTTTCTCGTAATGCAATATCGCCAAAACCGAAATAACGGAAACTCGCAGCAAATGCATTACGGTCATTTATTTTGTTGAAATAGGTGATTTGTCCTAAGGAGACATCATTTACTAAATCGGTAAGATACGGAGTGTAGCTAACAGAAAATCCTTGTTTGTCTTCTGAGAAGGCATATTTTGCGGGATTCCATTGTTGAGAAAAAGCATCTACAGAAGTGGCGACTCCTTGGTCGGCCATACCAGCTGCTCTAGCGTCGGCAGCTACTAATAAAAAAGGTACTGCGGTTGTGATTGTTCTTTCTTGTGCTTTTGCTAAAACACCTATAAAAAGACAGGTTAAAATGAGGGTAGTTTTTTTCATCTAGGTTTTTAATAGTAAACAAATATAATATTTAATTAAAGTATGACAAGTTTTTCGAATTTTTCTGCTTTTTTATTTGTTGTGTTCGATTTGACTGTTAGTTTATAGATGTAAACTCCTTTACCAATTCGATCTCCAAAATCGTCTCTTCCGTTCCAAGTTATATCTCTAGACAAAAAGCCTTCGGTGGTAATAATTTGGTTTTTTGTCCAAACAATTTTTCCAGTAATTGTCATTACTTGTACCTGAACTTCTAAAGGTTCGTATGGTTTGTTGTGTGAAAACCAAAACTCAGTATAGGTTGTGAACGGATTCGGATAATTTAAAACATGCGTTAATGTAATTGTGTCATCTCCTGATACTACAAACTGAATTTCGGCAGTTACTGGGTTGTTGTAAACATCCCATGCTGTTACCGAAACGGTGTGTAATCCTGGTGCTAAATTACGGAATGGAAAACGTAATGTTCCATGTGTGTAATCATCTAATTTCGTTTGGTAGTAATCGTTTAATATATAAGGATTACTGACGTCTCCATCTAAAATTGCAACTATATCATGTCCGATTCCACTTGCAGTATTTATCCCATTTTCATCTTCAAGATTCGCAAGTAAAAAAGGAGATTCATTTGTAACCCCTCCCGATACAAATGTTTCATCATTCATATATAACTGCACTTTTGGACTATTATTGTCCTTGGGTGCATTTTCATTTATTCCTCCTATTTTTATTGTGGTATCATAGCCAGTTTGATTCTCAAGAAGCTGTTGTTTTTTTGAATAAAAGCTGATTTTTCCATTACCTAACGGAATTCGGATGTCTCTAGGTACTACGAAGCTAAATTCGAATAAACCATTGGTGATTGAGGCGCTTCCTCTAAAGATAGTTTCTCCTAGGGTGTTGAATTGCATTGGTGGGCTAAATCCGTTGTTGTTAAGAGTTGAAGCTTTGATTATTTTATCAAATATAGCAGTTGTTAGTTCTCCGTTGTAATTTGTTAATAAATTATTGTTTTCATCTGTTATTTCGCCTGATAATTTGATTTTTGAAAGGGATTTAAAATCATCAATTGGTTGAGAAATAATGACATCGTTTACTTTTGTTAGTTTTATTTTAGGTTTAGGAATTGCAAGCATTAAGGCTGGATCGCCAATATATACAATGACATTGCTGGATGAACTTGGATTGCTATTTTTAGATATACGTAATGATTCTGAAATGGTGGTGTATTGATTTGATCCGTATGATAATAAGTTTTTAGATAAGATGTCATTAAAGTTTTCAGCGCTAAATTGTCCAATTGATCTTGTGGTAGTAAGCATAGCAATGGCTCCACCTTTTGGATTCCAATAGGTGTATTCTCCTGCGGTTGGTCTCGTAGGGTCGTCAAATCTGGAGAATTCGCAGGTGATTGTTATAAATAAAGGATATTTGTATTGATTGTTTAGATTTTGTCCATCTGATTTCCCCCAAATTCGCTCGCCTGCTAATCCATCTTCACCACCATGTCCTAGGTAGTTGAAAACAAGAGCTCCTTTTTCGAATGCATTAAATAAGTCGGTTCTTGCTTTAGGATATCTTGCTCCTCCAGATGAGGCTTCTTCGACATAAGAGTCTAAAAGTATTTTATCTACATTAAAAAAAGGTTTTTCGGTAGTGATAATATCTGCTAATTTATTTTGGCGACTTTGTAGTGTGGCATCCGAAGCTTTGTCGGAGTCATCTGCGACTAATACAAAATTGTTTTTCCAGTTCCCAAATGATTTTATATCGTGGTATTCAAGTACTTTGTTTACCATTTCGCTTGCTTGTCTGGAGTCATTAATAAGCATTCTTCCTACTGCGATATCTATTCCTCCAAAGAAAGAAGTTGTGTTTCCTTCGTTGTTATCCATTAATCCGTAAAAATCATCAGATGCAAATGAGGCTTCTCCAGAAGTATTGCTTTTTAGTGAAAGATATATAGGTACAATATTTCCGTTATTGTTGATTCTGTCTTTGTAGTCATAAGAAGCATCACCAAAAAGGTTAACATATTTAATTCTTTTTTCGGCAGAAGAGGCATTGTCATAAATGTATTTAATGCAATTTCGTATGGCGGCTATATCTTGTTTTCCTGATGAGAATTCTTGATAGATCGATTCTGTTGTGATTACTTTTACATTTAAATTAGAATGAGATCTATGAAAAGCGGCTAGTTTTTCGGCTTGATTGGATAAAAAGGAAGGGGTGATAATTGCGTAATCAATGTCTTGAAAAGCATTTTGGTTATTCTTTAATAATGTTCCCTTTAAGTTTTGATTTGGAATTTTAGTCTTGTTTTCTTTAAGCGGAATGTAGTAATCTGAAGGGTCTAAGGTTGTATATTTTCTTACTTCACCTAGTTGTGCTTTAAAGTTGATTGTACTTTGGTTCTGGTTTTGAATAGTTGTTACATTATATATGTCTGTAACATCCCAGATTTGAGTAATTCCAGTTGTGTTTGTTAAGTTGTAACTTGCAATTCCTAGGCTTGAATCGGCGAGATCATATTGAAAAAGAAACTGTTTTCCATAACCTTGTAATTTTCTTTTTGCAACTAGGCTAATTCTATCTAAGTATCCTTTTGAACCTGGGATTCCGCCGTTGTTGTAGCTGAGTTTTATTTTTATGTTTTCGGCTCCAGAAAATGTTTTGTTTGAATGTATAGAATCGGTGTAGAATTTAATTTCAGAATTTGTATTTAGTGGACTAAAATTAGTGTTTTCTATTTCTTGTTGGTTTGCCGAAATTTTAAAAGAGGTGTTTGTAAAGGAAGCAGATGCTGTTTTAACTTGTATTTTGACAGGGGTTGAAGTATCAATATTTGGAAAGTTAAAATCAAATTCTTGTTCGTTGTTAATATCAAATGCTTCACCGTACCATTCACGTCCTAAATGTGCAATATTTACAAGGTCTTTTTCGTGGTGTTTGTGGTCATCAAATGTTGAGATGTTTATTGTGCTACTTCCTGATGGGGATTGCATTTGTGAGATTCTTTTTCCGTCTCCTCCTTGAGTAGTGATATAATAGTATGATTTATTGTCGTATAAATTATTAGAAGTTCTGCTTTCGTTGTTCCAGGTATCTACGCCTTCTGCATAAAATAAAATATAGTCATCATTATCAAAGCTTCCGTCGTTTTCGCCTATAATTTGAATTGCATTTTCAGTTAGATCGTTTGGATAATAGGTTGCGTTAGATAAAGGAAGCATTCTTCCGCCGTTGCCATATATTTTTATTTTTTTAGGATTAGTTTTAGTTAAGTCTGAACTTATGCTTTGTAAGAAGCTTTTGGATATTTTGTATACACCTGATTTTTCAATGTAAAATCGATACCAATCGCCAGTTGCTAATATTGAATTAGAGATGGCTGTATTTCTTCGAGTAAACGATGTTCTTGAAGAAGTGTTATTCTGAGAATTAGTTATTATATTATAGGTAAAGGATTTTACTCTTTTGTATCCGTTTCCATCATTGATTATTGGAGATAACGTAAGTAAAGCTTGATTAATTCCTCTTGCAGAAGAAATGATTATTGATTCATTGGTTTTTTTGGGTATGTTTTTTTGGGTTAAATCACCAAGTTGGTTTTCTGAAATTGTTTCGTAGATTATATTTGATAATTGAACGGTGCTGTTTTCAGAATAATTAGATTGTGTAAGGTTTAAAGTATATAAAATTGTCTTCGTATCGGAGTTTAAATGATAGCTATTGCCCGAAAACAAAGGGGCATTTACTTTAAATTCACCAAAATACATGTCTTTTTTGTCAAGCCAGTCTAAAATAACATCATCTTTTGTTTGGGCAAAAGAGTTGATATATAGTAAGATAAAAAAAGTAAGTAGTGTTTTTTTCATTGTCTATTTTAACGAAAATATTATTGTTATATTATGGTAAGTAAAAATATAGTATTTAGTGTAATAGTAAATAATAAAAAGTATATTTTTGCGTTCGAATAATGTGGGATGATTTGGCAAGAATCAGATACATGAAATATTTATAATTGTTTTTATAATTGATGTTGCAAATTAATTTTAATTATTATATTGCAACACCTAAATTATTACCTACTAAAGAGTATGAAAGTAAACAAAATTATGGCCTTACAGTTGATGTTATCTATGACATTGGTTCTGGGAATGGCTAGCTGTAGTAAAAAATCTAGCTCAAGTGCATCAAGAGCTACGGGTTGGGACGTTAATAGTATTAATGGAACAGCACAAAACGTTTCTAATAAAAAACAACAAGCAGGTCCGGGATTAGTTTTTGTAGAGGGAGGAACATTTACCATGGGTAAAGTTCAAGATGATGTTATGCATGATTGGAATAATACACCAACACAACAACACGTTCAGTCTTTTTATATGGATGAGACTGAGGTAACTAATATGATGTACTTAGAATATCTTGAATGGTTGAAAAAAGTATTTCCACCTACAGAAGATAATTATAAGCATATTTATGAAGGAGCTTCACCAGATACTTTAGTTTGGAGAAATCGTTTAGGTTATAATGAAACAATGACTAATAACTACTTAAGACATCCTGCATACGCAAACTACCCAGTAGTTGGTGTAAACTGGATTCAAGCAGTTGAATTTAGTAAATGGAGAACAAATCGTGTAAACGAAGCTGTTCTTGAGAAAAAAGGATATCTTAAAAAAGGCGCTAAAACAAATGATGTTAACGCTGAAAGTAACTTTAATACAGAAACATATTTAATTTCGCCAACATCTACATTTGGAGGAAATGACGAAATTGTTTTAAAAGAAGGAAAAAAAGTAAAAAGAGCTAAAAAAGGGGAAACTGCAGAAGAACCTAAAAATGTTTACGCACAGCGTTCTTCTGGAATTATCTTGCCAGAATATAGATTGCCTACAGAGGCTGAGTGGGAATACGCTGCAGCAGCTGATGTTGGACAAAGAGAATACAATATATATAAAGGACAAAAGAAATATCCTTGGTCTGGAGATTATACTCGTTCTGCAAAAAGAGCAACAAGAGGAGATCAATTGGCTAACTTTAAACAAGGAAATGGAGATTACGGTGGTATAGCTGGATGGTCTGATGACGGTGCAGATATTACAAATGAAGTTAAAAAATATCCTGCAAATGATTTTGGATTGTATGATATGGCTGGAAACGTAGCTGAATGGGTTGCCGATGTTTACAGACCTCTTATTGATAATGAAGCAAATGACTTCAACTATTTTAGAGGTAACCTTTATGCTAAGAATAAAATTGGTAAAGATGGTAAAGTAGAAATCGTTACTAAAGAAACTATCAAATACGATACATTAAGTAATGGTAAAATTGTTGCAAGAAATTTCCCTGGAGATATTGCACAAGTACCAGTTGATGAGCAAGAAACTTATTTAAGACAAAACTTCTCTACAAGTGATAATATCAACTATAGAGATGGAGATAAACAATCAACTAAGTATTATGATTTTGGTGGATCTGGTGAGGAAACTGCAGCAGAAAAAGCAAAACAAGCTATGTATAATTCTCCTAAACATAATGTAACAACAGATAGTTTAGGTAACATGGTTAGAAAATATGATAAGTCTAGCAAAAGAACAACTTTAGTAAATGATAATGTTAGAGTTTATAAGGGAGGTTCTTGGAGAGATAGAGCATATTGGTTAGATCCAGCTCAGAGAAGATATTTCCCTCAAGATATGGCAACTGATTATATTGGTTTCAGATGTGCAATGTCAAGAGTAGGACCTAAATCTGAAAAAAGAAAATCACCTAGAAATTAAGAAATTTAATAATAGTAATAAAAGCCCTTTGATTAGGGCTTTTATTGTTTTAAATCTGTTTTAAAATGGATATTGCTCACATTCATAATTTGTTTTTACAATGCCAGTCTGTTTCGACTGATACTCGCAAAATAGAGTTAAATTCAATGTTTTTTGCTATAAAAGGAGATAATTTTGATGCAAATACATTCGCAGAAGAGGCCTTGCAAAAAGGAGCCTTGTTTGTAATAATTGATAATGCATCTTACTTTATCGACCAAAGAACGATTTTGGTTGAGAATAGTTTGATTGCTTTGCAAGAGTTGGCAAAATTTCACCGAGCTTATTTGCAATTACCGATTATTGCCTTAACAGGAAGTAATGGCAAAACAACTACCAAAGAGCTAATAAATGTTGTACTTTCTAAGAAGTACAAAACAAAAGCAACAATTGGAAATCTGAACAACCATATTGGAGTTCCATTAACATTATTGTCGTTTACTAAAGATACCGAAATTGGTATTGTTGAAATGGGTGCTAATCATAAAAAGGAAATTGAATTTTTATGTGAATTGGCACAACCAGATTTTGGATATGTGACTAATTTTGGAAAAGCGCACCTTGAAGGATTTGGCGGAATAGAAGGAGTGATAGAAGGTAAGAGTGAGTTGTATCAATATCTTTCTGCAAATAATAAAATTGCTTTTGTTAATCTTGATGATTCAATTCAAGTAGAGAAAACTACAACTATTAATAATTTTACATTTGGTTATAAAAAAGCCAATGCAGATGTTGTTATAAGTACGATTACAGCTAATCCTTTTGTTGTTTTAGGTTTCGGTGAGCAAACTATTACTTCGCATTTGATAGGGCTTTATAATGCTAATAATATAAGTGCTGCGGTAGCAATTGGGAAATACTTTAAGATAGAAGATTCGATTATAAAAGAAGCTTTAGAAAGTTATATTCCTGAAAACAATCGTTCACAATTATTGATTAAGGGAACAAACGAAATTATTCTAGATGCGTATAATGCAAACCCAAGCAGTATGGCTGTCGCTATCGAAAATTTTATTCAATTAAAGAAGCAAAATAAAATTATGATTCTGGGTGATATGTTTGAGCTTGGTTCTGAAAGTGAGCTTGAACATAAAATTATTGTAACTTCATTATTAGATGAAAATAAGACGAATTGTTATTTTATAGGCCCTTCTTTTTATAAGCATAAAATTGAAAATGAGAATTTACACTTCTTTGATTCGTTTGATTCATTCGTAGCTTATTTGGGCACTATAACTTTTAATGAGCAGACCATTCTTATTAAAGGTTCTCGAGGGATGGCTTTAGAAAGAACATTGAATTATATTTAAAATGTTATAGAAACAACAAAAAAATCCATCTGTACAGATGGATTTTTTTGTTTAAATACTCATTAAAAAACCAATAAGATTTTCCTTCTTGTTCAGTTCCAGTTTTTTTCTTAATCGATAGCGGGCTAGCTCAACTCCTCCATTCGAAATATTCATGATCTCAGCAATTTCTTTGGTTGACATATTCATTAATAGATAGGTTGCTAAATCTAGTTCTCTAGGTGAAATTTTAGGGCATTTTTCTTTTAGGCGTTTTAAGAATTCAAAATGTACATTTTTTATATGCTTTTCTAAATCTTTCCAACTCTTATCTGTATTTACTTCCTTGGTAATGCTTTTATTGAGTTTGTTGAATTGAAACTTTGTTGATTCGTCAAATGTTTCCGTATCAATTTCTTTTAGTTTATGTATAATTCCGTTTAGGATCTTATTTTTCTTTACAACTTGTAGTGAGTTGTTAACTAGTTCTTTGTCTTTTGTGAGTATTTTTATTTGTAGCTTGTCATTCTTTAATTTCTCAATTTCTTTTTCTAGTTGGTATTGTTCTTGTCTTATTTTTGACTCCTTTTCTAAATAAAGTCTGCGTTGTTCTATCGTTTCATAGTATTTATTTTTTCTGATTTTCATTTTGATTCGATAAGAAATGAAATAGATGCCTACTAGTATTAGTATAAAGTAAGTAATATAAGCGAAGGGATGTCTGTACCATGGAGGTGAAATAGTAAATGGAATGATGTCAACTTCAGATTGTATTCCGTAGCTATTTCTCACTTTTACTTTCATGTTGTAATTGCCTTCTCTCAAGTTGGTATATTCTTTTACAGATATTGTTGACCAATTACTCCACTTTTCATCAAAAGGCTCTAATTGATAAGAGTATTCTACGTTTTCAAGGCTCTCGTACGTGGGAGATGAGAAAGTAAATTTTACATGATTTGAAGCGTATGGAATTGATTGTTTTTCATTTATTTTTGTTTGATTTCCATATATCAGAGTATCGTTTGCATAAGTAAAGGTTCGAATGAAAACGTTTGGTTTTGTTACGGTGTTATTTATTAATTGAGAATCATAATGCGCTAATCCATTCGTTAATCCAATAAAAATATTTTCTGGGTCAATAGTGTTAACGGAAAGATAGTTGGTTACTAGATTGCCTGTTAGGTTTGAAAATGGAGCAACAACATTTTTATAATTTCCATCTGCTAACTTAACGAGCTCTCCTAAAGATTCATTGAATACATACCAAAGATTGCCTTTTGAATCTTCAGAAAGAGAATTAATAGTCGGAATGTCTTTAAAAATAGCAGTCATTTTTTTATCCTTAAAAAACGCTTCTTGTTCTTTGGAGTATTTATAGAACTGATTATTTGTTTGAAAATAAAGATTCTTATTTATTTTTTGAATACTTCCAATACCTTTTTCTTGGGGTAAATTATGGATTACTTTTATAGATTTGAATCTCTTTAAATCCTCGGACAATTCCATTTGATATAAAAACTCATCTTTTTTTAGCCATAAATAATTAACATCAAGTTCGAATAAAATAGAAGATTTGTTGAATCCCTGAATTTGATTTCTAAATTCTAAACCATTTGCTGTTTTTTCAAATAATGCAAATCCATTATAATTAGATCCTATGATATAATTGGGGCGATTAGGAATTTTTTTGAATCCAAAACAACCATTTTTGTCTAATGTTTTTACTGCTTTGTTTCCTTTTATAATTATTGATCCTCTATTGTTGGCACATATTAATTCATTATCAATAACCTGAATGTTCCATGTTTGTGTGTTTGTACCTTCTACAAGTGAAAAAGCATCTTCTTTAAAAGCGGTGTTCCATGTATGGTAAAAAACACCTTGGTTTGTTGCTACATACAAGTAACCATCATGAATTACGGATGCATATACAGTACTAATATCGTAACTGAATCCAAAGTAAGTAAATGGAGAGCTTTCATTTATAAATGCAATACCATTATCAAGTCCTAACCAAAGATTGTTCTTGTTGTCTATGTAAGAGGTAAGTACAGTATTGTTTTGGAGGCCTTTTTTTCGGTCTATATGCTGAATTATTTTTCCGTTTAAATCGGATATGATAATGCCATTTAAAACCGAATTTAAGACAATGAATTTATCTTTTATGGTAACTCCGCCTAATGAACTATTTTTTCTTATAAATGTATTTGCTTCTGTTTCCCATGGATATATATTTTCGTTACTGTAAATAAAGAGGCCTTTTTCTAGAGTTGCAATTAAAATTTTGTTGTTAGGCATTTTAAACATTGCCCATACCTCCATATTGTTTAATGCTGTTGTGCCTTTTAGAGGATAGAGTTTCTCATTCTTATATTCTAATAATCCGAGTGCTTTGTCTTGAATGTAAATGGTGTTATTTAGCTGAAAAGAAAACTGAAAGCGTTTAGGGGCTTGAATTGTCTTGATTTTGTTGTCTTTGAAGATGTAAATTCTAGAAAACGACTGGAAAATGACCTCCTCTTTGGTAATATGAATTTTCCAAACAAAATCATTTTCCTGATTATTAGTTGATTTAAGTAGTTTGGATAAAGAGGTGTATTTTAATTTTCCTTTTGGATCAGCTTGAAAATAGCCAAACTCTTTATAGCCACCAACATATATTCTCTCAGAAGGGTGAACTTTTACAGATCGTACTGATGTAAAATAGGGTAAGAGGTGCAAAGTCCATGATGCTCCATCAAATTGAATAAGTCCGCTATTGTTAGCAAAATATAAATTTCCATTCTTATCCTGATCAATTTCCCAGTTTTGAGTAGCACCTTTGTATTCTGTTCGTTTGTAGTTTTGAATATCTGGAACCCCAATATTTTTAACTTGTGCTAATGATATAATTGTAAAGAATAAAAAAGAAGCTATTAGGAGTCTAAATTTTGTAAAATTCATAATTATATTGTAATAGAATTGAAGGTTTATTTGGCTTTTAAACTATTTTAAAACTCTTAAAATTTTAGATTTAATGCCATTTTATTTTCGAAAATATAGCATGCTAAAGCTAAAGTAATTGATTTATACTGACTGTAGTGTTTATTTAAATTTTATATTTTTTTTAAATAGCATAATTGTTATTGTAAATGATTGATTTATAGTTTATTGTTTGTTTTTTGATGTGTTTTTGTCTAGTTCGTTTTTTAGTTTTGATGTGTTTTTGTAGTAATAGATAATTGAGTATACTTAAAAAAACTCCCTATTATTGTTTCAAATTACTAATTAATTAACCAAAATTTTTAGAAAAATGAAATTAATAAAACTGCTTATTTTTTGTTTTTCATCTATTCTATTCTCAGTTTATGCTCAAGCGCAAGACGTTACCGTAAACGGAATAGTTAATGATGAAAATGGTATGCCAGTACCAGGAGCATCTGTTGTAATAAAAGGAACAGGAAAGGGAACGTCTTCTGATTTTGACGGGAAGTTTCAGCTTAAAGCACCTTCTAATGGGGCATTGACAATCACTTTTATAGGTTATACTACTATTAATGAACCAATAAATGGTAGAAATAGGATAATTGTTCAATTGCGTTCAGAATCACAAGCTTTAAATGAAGTTGTTGTTATAGGATATGGAACACAAAAGAAAAGTGTAGTAACAGGAGCAATCTCTAAGGTAAGAAGCCAAGATATTGAAAATTTACCGATATCAAGAGTTGAGCAAACTTTACAAGGAAGGGTTTCTGGGGTTACTATTGCTGCGAGTTCTGGGCAACCTGGAGCATCCTCTAATATTCGTGTGCGTGGTATAACTACACTTGGAAACAATAATCCATTATGGGTTGTTGATGGAGTAGTGGTAGATGCTGGTGGAATTGGTTATTTAAATCAATCCGATATCGCATCTATAGAAGTATTAAAAGATGCCGCTTCTCAGGCTATCTATGGTGCAAGAGCAGCAGCTGGAGTAATTATTGTTACTACCAAAAAGGGGAAATCTGGTAAGATGAGTGTTAGCTATAATGGTTATACTGGTTTCTCTTCAGCAGCAAGAAAATTAGATCTTTTAAATGCTACTGAGTATGCAACGTTAAGAAATGAGAAGTATGCAAACGGGTATGTTAAAAAAGATCCAACTGATACTTTTGCATTGCCTTTTCCAAATCCTAATGCGTTAGGTGCAGGGACAGATTGGCAATCGGTTATTTTTAATGATAGTGCAGCACGTATTGGTCAGGAGTTAAGTCTATCTGGAGGAAATGATGTTTCTACTTTTTATGCGTCTTTTGGTCTTTTGGAGCAGGAAGGTATAGTAACAACGGATATTTCTAAATACAATAGAAAGAACATTCGTTTAAACTCAACTCACAAAATATCCAAGTCGATTACTTTTGGTCAAACATTAGGTTTTTCGAGAGAGAAAACAACAGGATTAGGAAATACAAATAGTTTATACGGCGGGCCCTTGGCATCAGCGATCAATTTAGATCCAATTACTCCTGCAATCGTGACTGATCCTAATATGGTTGCTTTACCACCATATTCTGTTGGTATTTCCGATGGTAAAGGAATTATAAGAGATCCTAATGGGAATCCTTATGGAGTTTCGACAATAGTTACCCGAGAGATGTCTAATCCATTGGCTTATACACAAACTAGACTAGGGAATTATGATTGGGCAGATAATTTTGTTGGAAATGCCTATATGGAAGTTGAGCTAATAAAAGGCTTAAAATTCAGAACTACATTAGGAGGTAAATTAGCCTATTGGGGGTTTGAGAATTTTACACCTGTTGCTTATTTAAATTCAGATAATATTACAAAACTGAATAATCTTTCAAGAAATACAAACAAAGGTTTTGGATGGAATATTGAGAATGTAGCTTCTTATACAAAAAGCATAGCAAATCATAATTTCAGTGTATTGGTAGGTCAAGGTGCCTATGTTGATAATAGAAATAGCGGCACAACTATTACTTATACTAATTTGCCGATTGATAGCTATAAAGATGCTTCTTTTAACTTTAATCTTCCAAAGGATCAGATAAATGCTACTGCTACTACAGGAAATGAGCATAGAGTAACTTCTATATTCTCTAGGTTAACTTACGATTTTAAAGAGAAATACCTGTTAACAGGAATCATCCGTAGAGATGGGTCTTCAAGATTTGGATCAAATAATAAATATGGTACATTTCCTTCATTCTCTTTAGGATGGGTTCCAACAAAAGAAACTTTTTGGGTTGAAAATAAGGTTGTAAATCAATTAAAATTTAGAGGTGGTTATGGAGTAACTGGTAATGATAATATTGGAGATTTTAAATATTTAGCAACAGTAGGAGATGGCCGTAATTATGCTATAGGAACATCGGGATCTGTAACTATAGGTAATAGTCCTAATGCACCATCAAATCCAGATCTTAAATGGGAGGAAACAAGCCAGACAAATATAGGTTTAGAAGCGACTTTCTTCAATGATTTCAATTTAACTTTTGACTGGTATATTAAAAAAACTACAGGAATTCTACAGGAAATTTCATTACCAGGTTATGTTGGTTCAGGGAATCCAACAGGAAATGTTGCTGATATGGAAAATAGAGGTATCGATCTAGAATTAGGATATCGTAAAAAAATAGGACAACTTAATGTGTCTTTAAATGCTAATGTATCTTATCTAAAAAATGAAGTGACCTATCTGGGACGTGGAATTGATTTTCTTCCATCAGGTGAGCAATATCAAGCGGCTACTTATGATATTACAAGAACACAGGTTGGACAACCTTATGGATCTTTCTATGGATTTAAAACAGCAGGTATTTTTCAAAATCAAAATGAAGTTAATGCCTATAAAAATGTAGCTGGAGGACTAATTCAGCCAGATGCTAAACCTGGAGATTTTCGTTGGACAGATATAGATGGAGATGGTAAAATTACTGCAGATGACAGAACATTTATTGGCAGTCCAATACCAAAATATACTTTTGGATTTACAATTAATTTAGATTACAAAAACTTTGATTTATTAATTTTTACACAAGGAGCTGCAGGAAATAAAATTTTCCAAGGATTACGTAGGCTAGATATTGAAAATTCTAATTATCAAACGAAAGCTTTAGGCCGTTGGACAGGAGAAGGTACATCAAATACTTTCCCAAGATTAACGTCAGATGATAAAAACAAAAACTTTAATAATCCTTCTGATTTCTATCTTGAAAAAGGAGATTACGTAAGATTGAAAACAATTCAGCTGGGGTATTCATTACCAACTAAAGTTATCGGACAAATAGGTTTAGAAAAAACCAGAGTGTATTTAACGGGGGAGAACCTATTCACTTTTACTAAGTATACTGGATTTGATCCGGAAATTGGAGCTAATAATGCTGATGGAAATGTTATGGGAATCGATAGAGGGTTTTATCCTCAAGCACGAACTATAATGTTAGGGGTTAATTTACAATTTTAATAAAACAAGAATCATGAAACTAAAAAATATAAAATATTCACTACTTGCTTGTGGAGCACTTTTTACTGTCTTGTCCTGCAGTGAGGATTTTTTAACTGTAGAACCAAAAGGAACTGAGCTAGAGGCTAACTATTATAAAAATGAGACGCAGGCATATGCGGGATTGGTAGCTGTTTACGATATACTTGGTAAGCAGTCTAAAGGATTTGAAAATATGATATGCATGTTAAATGCAGGTTCAGATGATTTCTACGCTGGAGGTGGTGGTGCCACAGATGGTGCAGGAATACATGGTTTTTCAGATTATTCGATTACCCAATCGACAATTCCTCGTAGTTTTTGGGATGATTTTTATCGAGGAATTTTTAGAGCAAATGTATTGCTTCAAAAGTTACCAGCTGTACCTATGGATGAAGCTAAGAAAGCGAGGTTTACCTCAGAAACAAAGGCTTTACGCGCTTATTATTATTTTGAATTGATTCGTACTTTCAGAAATGTTCCCTTGATTTTAGAGCCAATACCAACTGCTGATATTTTTAAAGTAGTTCAGGCAACTCCAGAGGTAATATATGCACAGATAGAGAAAGATTTGAAAGAATCACTTTCGGGATTACCGATTATAATTACAAACAAGACAGACGAAGCAGGTCGTTTATCGCAAGGCGCAGCTAAAGCATTGTTAGGTAAAGTTTATTTATACCAAGGGAAAAATGCATTAGCGGCAGCAGAATTTTTTGATGTAAATGGTACTCCTGGAGGAACAAGTATGTACGGATACAAACTGGTAGACAATTTTGCAGATTTATGGAAGATAAGTAACAAATTTAATTCAGAAGCCATAATAGAAATTTCTCATACTGATAAAAGTAATGCCGATTGGGACTTTTGGGGTGGTGGTAAAGATGAGGGGAACTCCGTTTGTATTATGATTGGGCCTAGAGGGTACAACAGATTGGTAAATTCAACTGCACCAGATTATGTAGCGGGATGGAGTTTTAATACAGTAACTCAGAGATTGTATGATGTATTAAAAGGTGATCCTCGTTTTGATGCTACTATTCTTGATATGAAAGCACTGAAAGCGGCTAAACAAGCAGATTGGGCTCCTAATTATGAAGATACAGGATATTTTTTGAAAAAATTCATGCCTTTAAAATCTGATATTTCTACTGGAGGAGGTTCAGCAGATTTAAATTATAAACAAGATGTATATGCGATTCGTTTAGCAGATACTTATTTAATGGAAGCAGAAGCATTGGGGGCTACAGGAATAAGAGCACAAGCTTTACTAGATGCTGTGAGAGCACGTGTAGGTTTAGGATCAGTTCCAGTTTCTATGGATGCGATTATGTTAGAAAGAAGAAAAGAATTAGCAGGAGAAGGACACCGTTGGTTCGATTTAGTAAGAACAGGTAGAGCTGCTGCTGCATTAGCTTTTAAAGGATTTATACCAGGCAAAAATGAAATTTGGCCAATTCCTATTAAAGAATTAGAAAATACTGAAATTGTTCAAAATCCTAATTATAACAATTAAATAAAAATCATATGAGTTTAAATATAATTTTTAAAAAGGGCATATACCTACTATTTGTTTTAGTAACATTAGGTTCACTAACAAGTTGTGAGCCAGATACAGCAGGAATGGGGAATGGATTATCTGATCTAAACGTAGATCCTTCATTTACAATTACACCAGTAGCAGGAAAAGTAAATGTGTATTTATTAGAATCTGGAAAAAAAGATGTTCTAAATTCCTATTGGAAAGTAGGTAAAACAGAATATTTTGGAAAAATGGTACTTGAAATTTCTTTACCAGATGCAGGAAAATATACAGTAGAACATACTGCTGTAGGTCGCGGTGGAACGACTAATATTGCTACCAAAGAAATTGTCGTAGCGACTTCAGATCCAGAGAAAGGAAATCTAGTAAAAGGAGGTAATTTTTCTAATGCTGCAGATCAGGTACAATGGACAATTTTAAATCTTAATACGAAAGGAGAAGCCTTTTGGTCTTTTGCAAATAACAGCGCAACAATTCATTCTTCAGGAGGATGGGCTCAGGAAGCAATCTATCAAGCGATAGATGTTGTAAAAGATAAAGAATATACAATTGATATGTTAGTTTCTAGTTCAAGTGGATCTAGTGATACCTGGTTTGAAGTATATGCAGGAAAATCGATGCCAGTTTCGGGTGTTGAATATAAAGATAATAAAGTGATGGGATTAAGCACATGGGATGGTTGTGCAAAAACTGCTTTTTCAGGAATGTTATCTATTGTAGGATGTACTAAAAATAGTGTAACAGGAACAGTAAGTAATGTCGTGAAATTTACTGAAACAGGTAAAATCTATTTGTTAATTCGTAGCGGTGGAAGTGTTTTTACTCCAAGTGGAATTACTGTGACTGATATTGAGTTAAGAGGAAAATAATTAAGAATTGAATTGGTTTTAAGTTAGGTAGTAGAATAGCCCATATTCTTTATGACTATGGGCTATTTTTAAATCATTTAGATATTAAAAGTTTATTTTATTGACATTGAAAATGCCATTAGAATTTGCGTATTAAAAATTAAATAATGAAAAAAAACAGCTATAAGATTTTTTGCTTATTGATTACGTTGACAGCATTTTCGCAACAACAAAAAAATAAGCAAGAGTTTACAACAAAAGGGAAAAAAATCACAGTTTATACAACAGCAGACAATTCAAAATTAAGAATAACACCAACAGCTAGCTTAGTTTTTTCAGCATCGAAACAGCCTTTGGAAACCGAAATAGCCGTTTTTGTAGAACCTAAAAAGACTTTTCAGACTTTTATGGGAATTGGAGGTGCTATTACTGACGCAAGTGCTGAGGTTTTTGCCAAATTGTCGAAAGAAAAACAAGTTGAATTTTTAAAAGCGTATTACGATACTCAAAATGGGATAGGCTATTCACTGCTAAGAACAACAATACATAGTTCTGATTTTAGTAGCGAAAGTTACACTTATGTAGAAGAAGGAGATAAAGATTTAAAAACGTTTAATATTAATCATGATAGGCAATACCGTATACCAATGATTAAAGAGGCTATGAAAACAGCTAATAATAATTTGGTTTTATATGTGGCACCCTGGAGTCCGCCAGCATTTATGAAAAGCAATAAAGACATGTTAAAAGGAGGAACTTTATTGCCCGAATACAATCAGGCTTGGGCAAATTATTATGTGAAATTTATACAAGCATACGAAAAAGAGGGAATGCCTATTTGGGGAACATCGGTTCAGAATGAGCCAATGGCAACGCAAACATGGGAATCGTGTATTTATTCGGCAGAAGCAGAGAGAGATTTTATTAAAAATTTTCTAGGTCCAACAATGAAAAAAGCAGGCTTAGGCGATAAAAAAATTATTGCTTGGGACCATAATCGTGATTTAATGAACCAAAGAGCTAATGTGATTTATTCAGATCCCGAAGCCTCAAAATATGTTTGGGGAATGGGATTTCATTGGTATGAAACATGGACAGGCGGAGCACCAATGTTTGATAATGTAAAACAAGTTAATCAAGATTATCCTGATAAAAAGCTAATGTTTACTGAAGGTTGCGTCGAAAAATTTGACGCTACGAAGTATCAATTTTGGCCAAATGCCGAAAGATATGGAATCGCTATGATTAATGATTTTAATAACGGTACAGTGGGATGGACAGACTGGAATGTTCTTTTGGATCAAAATGGAGGACCAAATCATGTAGGAAACTTTTGCTTTGCCCCAATACATGCAAATACAACTACAGGAGAATTAATTTATACACCATCCTATTATTATATCGGGCATTTCTCAAAATTTATTCGCCCGAATGCAAAAAGAGTAAGTACAGCAGTAAGCAGAAGCTCTTTACTAAGCACATCATTTCTTAACACAGATGGTAAAATGGTTACGGTTGTAATGAATCAAACGGATTTAAGCGTGACTTATAATTTAATTATAGCGTCAGAAAAAACGATTGTTACAATTCCAGCTCGTGCGATACAAACTTTAGTTTACTAAAAATAGAAGATAAAGATGAATCAATATTTAAATAAAATTATAAAAGCTATATTATTGGTTGCAATAGTGGTATTGCAGGTAAAATGCTCTTCATCTAGTGATACTACACCAAATTCACCGCCAGCTATAATAGATCCACCAGTTACCGTAACAAACGATGTTGATTTTTGGCTAACCAAAGGAGACCAATCCGTATTACTTACTAAACAAAACGGAGTTCTTGGATTTAGCACCACAGCAAATTCATATACAAATATAGAGATAAACGAATCTCAGAAATACCAAACGATCGATGGTTTCGGTTATACATTAACAGGGGGGAGTGCTACCGTAATTAATCAATTAACGACTCAGAAAAAAAAGGATTTATTGCAAGAATTGTTTGGCTCGACCGAAACTTCTATTTCAATAAATTATATAAGAATAAGCATTGGAGCATCAGATTTAAATGTTGCGCCTTTTACGTATAATGATTTGCCAAAAGGAGATACAGATCTTGATTTGATCAAGTTTAGTCTAGATCCTGATAAGAATGGGGTAATAGCACTTTTGAAAGAAATTTTAGCAATTAATCCAAATATTAAAATTTTAGCAACCCCTTGGTCAGCACCACTTTGGATGAAAGACAAAGATAGTTTTGTTGGAGGAAGTCTAAAAACACAATATTATGATGTGTATGCAAAATATTTTGTGAAATACATTCAGCAAATGAAAAACGAAGGGATTATAATTGATGCAGTAACTCCACAAAATGAACCATTGCATGACGGTAATAACCCAAGTATGCATATGACAGCTATAGAGCAAGCCAATTTTATAAAAAATAATTTAGGTTCCGCTTTTAAGAATGCTAATATCACAACTAAGATTATTGCTTACGATCATAATTGCGATAATATACAATATGCAATGACAATTCTTGGAGACCCTATTGCTAGCCCTTTTGTAGATGGATCAGCATTTCATTTATATGCTGGAAATATAAATGCTCTTTCAACAGTTCATAATGCTTTCCCAAATAAAAATCTATACTTCACAGAACAGTTTACCTCATCAACAGGAGAATTTAAAGGAGATTTAAAATGGCATCTTAAAAATGTAATTATTGGGTCAATGCGTAATTGGAGTAAAAATGCATTAGAATGGAATTTAGCAAACGACGGATCTTTTGCACCACATACACAAGGAGGTTGCGCCACCTGCAAAGGAGCATTAACAGTTAATTCCAGTGACTCTTTTAATCGAAACGTGGCGTATTATATTATAGCTCATGCTTCAAAATTTGTTCCAGTAGGTTCAGTAAGAATCTCGAGTAATATAAGTGGGAATTTGCAAAACGTAGCTTTTGTCACTCCAGCAGGTAAAAAAGTTTTAATCGTAGAAAACGATGGAGATACCAGCGAAATATTCAATATAAAATTTAACGGAAAGTGGGTTACAACATCATTGGACGGAGGTTCAGTTGGGACTTATACTTGGAAATAATAGTAGTTAATAATAAGCATCATTTAGAGATTGAATAAATAAAAACAGCTATATGAAAAAAATAATATTCCCATTATTAGTATTGTTTTCATTGACATCGTATGGACAAGGATTTTTGCGACAAAACGGGAAAAACATTGTAGATGGACAAGGAAATAATATAGTGTTAAGAGGATTAGGATTAGGCGGATGGATGGTTCAGGAAGGGTACATGATTCAGACCGAGCTATTTGCAAGTCCGCAATATGTAATAAAACAAAAAATAACTGATTTGATAGGAATTGAAAAAACGGAAGAGTTTTACAAGGCATATCGAGCCAATGGGATCACTAAAAGAGATATAGATTCGTTAGCCAAATGGGGTTTCAACTCTATACGTTTACCAATGCATTATAATTTATATACACCACCAATTGAAGCAGAGAAAAATGGTGAGATCACTTGGATAGAAGAGGGTTTTACAATGACTGATAACCTATTAAAATGGTGTGCAGAAAATAAAGTATATCTTATTTTAGATCTTCACGCCGCACCTGGAGGACAAGGTAAAGATGCCGCAATTTCAGATTATGATGATACAAAACCATCACTTTGGGAAAGTGAAGCCAATCGTAAAAAAATGACCAAATTATGGCGAAAACTAGCTTTACGTTATAAAGATAATCCTTGGATTGGAGGGTATGATATTATAAATGAACCCAATTGGAATTTTACTGGAACAAATAAAAATGGTTGCGATGAAACTTCAAATGCGCCTTTGCGTGAACTTCAGGTCTCTATTACAAAAGCAATTCGGGAAGTTGATAAAAACCACATGATTATTATTGAAGGAAATTGTTGGGGGAATAATTACAACGGAATGTTTCCGCTTTGGGATGATAATATGGTTTTGAGTTTTCATAAATATTGGAATTATAATACGACTGCATCAATTCAGAAAATGTTGGATTATAGAGAACAATATAATGTACCGATCTGGATGGGAGAAGGTGGCGAAAATTCGAATGTTTGGTTTAAAGATGCTATTTCTTTATTTGAATCAAATAATATAGGATGGGCATTTTGGCCAATGAAGAAAATTGAAAATATTGCAGGAATTGCTTCAGTTACCAAAACGCCAGAATATGAAAAACTACGTCTATATTGGAAAGATGGAGGAGAGAAACCAAGTCCGGATTTTGCCGAGAAAGCATTAATGCAATTAGCCGAAAATTTTAAATTAGAGAATACCACAATAAAGACAGACGTACTTGACGCAATGTTCCGTCAAGTACGTACAAATGACACTAAAAGTTATAAAAAACATGTTTTACCAGGGAAGATATTTGCAAGCGAATATGATTTGGGAACAAATGGATTCGCTTACTCTGATAAAGATTTTGTGAATTATCGCGTAGAAACAGGAACATTTGAAGAATGGAATAAAGGAAAAGCTATGCGAAATGACGGAGTAGATATTTTACCTTGTAAAGATGATTCTTCAAATGGATATCAGGTATCTTTTATCGAGAATGAGGAGTGGTTGCAATTTACAGTAATAACAAAAGGAGCACAAACATTTGATGTTGCTATTCGATATTCTAGTGAAAAAGAAGAAGGAAAATTACATTTGGAAAACGAAACGGGTAAAATTTCTGAAATAAAAACTCTTCCAATAACAGGAAATAATGCTACTTGGAAAACAATTATGCTTTCAGGAGTAAAATTGAAAAAGGGAGAAAATAAGATAAAAGTTGTTTTTGATAAGGGCGGATTCAATTTGAATTACTTAGATTTTACGGTAGCTAAGAAGTAAAATGTTTTAAAAAAAAGTAAAGTAAAATATATAAAAGAATTTGTAATTAATATTTTTGCTAGATTAGTTTCCCCATGAGATGCTTCAGATTAAACAGGAGCTATAATGGATTAAAAAACCTTAATTATGAAAAGAATAAACAAGTTAGTTGCTCTACTATTATTTTTGTCCTTTTGTGGGACTTATGGGCAAAATTTAAAAATAATGACATATAATATCCGTTTAGATGTTGCCTCAGACGGAGAAAATGCATGGCCTAATCGTAAAGATTTTTTTACGTCACAAATACAATTTTATGCTCCAGATGTATTTGGAGTACAAGAAGCAATGCCAAACCAAGTTAACGATATTGCAACTGCATTACCAAGTTACAATCATGTAGGTATTGCTCGAGAAGGAGATGGTAAAGGCGAATCATCTTCTATATTCTATAAAAAAGATAGATTTTTAGTGCAACAATCCAATACATTTTGGCTTTCAGAAACTCCAGATGTAATCTCCAAAGGATGGGATGCAGCTTACAATAGAGTTTGTACATATGCACTTTTTAAGGACTTAAAAACTAAAAAAATATTTTGGGTTTTTAATACTCATCTTGACCATATTGGGGAAGAGGCAAGAACCAAAGGTCTAGAGCTTATTTTGTCTAAAATAGAAAAAGTAAATACTAAAGGATATCCTGTGTTTCTCATGGGAGATTTTAATTCAGAACCTACTGAAGAGCGTATTATTTCCTTGAAAAGAAGAATGAATGATACTCGTGAAATATCCGAAGAAAAACCTTTTGGACCATCAGGAACCTTTAATGATTTTAAGCATGATCAACCAGTTACACTATTACTAGATTATATTTTTATTTCTAAAAACAGCAATCTAAAAATAAAAAAGCATGCGGTTTTAAGTGATTCAATAGATTTAAAATACCCATCGGATCATTTCCCAGTGCTAATTGAAATTAATTAAGCCATGCTTTTATAAGTTTTAAACTATTGAAGGTTTTGGATTTTCATCAAATAATTGAAGTGTTGAAAACTATCAATGAATTATAAAAATCAATATCAAATTAATATTTGTTTTATGAAAAGAATTACAACATTGACTTGCTTGATGCTATCAATTTTTGCAATAGCACAGCAGGAAACAATCGATCAGAAAGTAAATGCGTTGTTAAACAAAATGACGTTGGAGGAGAAAATAGGGCAGCTTAATCAATATACAGGTAATAATGCAGCAACTGGGCCTATTACTATAAACCAAAACAAACAAGCCGAAATTAAAGATGGTTTAGTGGGGTCAATGCTTAATGTTGTGGGAACAAAATATACTCGTCAATATCAAGAACTGGCAATGCAATCCCGCCTTAAAATACCATTATTATATGGTCAGGATGTAATACATGGTTTTAAAACTACATTTCCAATTCCGTTAGGAGAAGCTGCAAGTTGGGATTTGGCAGCAATAGAACTTTCGGCTAGAGTTGCTGCAACAGAAGCCGCTGCAAGTGGAATTCATTGGACATTTGCTCCAATGGTCGATATTGGTCGTGATCCTCGATGGGGGCGTGTAATGGAAGGAGCAGGAGAGGATAGCTATTTAGGATCAAGAATAGCATATGCAAGAGTAAAAGGTTTTCAAGGTGATAAGTTAGGAAGTCTAAATTCGGTGATGGCATGTGTAAAACATTTTGCAGCATATGGAGCTGCTATTGGTGGTAGAGATTATAACTCTGTAGATATGAGTGAGCGAATGTTATGGGAAACCTATTTACCTCCTTTTAAAGCGGCACTTGATGCAGGAGCAGCAACATTTATGAATTCATTTAATGACATTAATGGAATTCCTGCAACAGGAAATGTACACTTACAAAGAGATATTTTAAAAGGAAAATGGAACTTTCAAGGATTCGTAGTTTCAGATTGGGGTTCCATTGGAGAAATGGTAGCGCATGGCTATTCTAAAGATCTTAAAGAAGCTGCACTGGCCGCAATTACTGCAGGTAGCGATATGGACATGGAAAGTAATGCTTACAGATATAACTTAGCTGCATTGGTTAAAGAAAATAAAGTTTCGATTGACTTGATTGACGATGCAGTAAAAAGAATCCTGCGTAAGAAATTTGAGTTAGGATTATTTGATGATCCATATAAATATTCTAATCCAAATAGAGAGAAAAAAGAATTAAACAATCCGGAACACCGTAAGGCAGCTCGTGAGGTTGCAATGAAGAGTATTGTTTTATTAAAGAATGAAAATGAGACTTTACCACTTTCTAAAAACACAAAAACAATTGCATTTATTGGACCAATGGTAAAAGAATATAAAGCCAATATGGGATTTTGGGCAGTTGAATTACCAGAAGTTGATTATACTAAATGGGTAGTTTCGCAATGGGATGGTTTACAAAATAAAGTAGGTAAGAATACTAAATTATTATATGCTAAAGGTTGCGAGGTAGAAGGAGATAACAAAGATGGTTTTGCAGAGGCAATTGCTACAGCTAAACAGGCTGATGTAGTAATTTTAAGTATTGGAGAGCGACATGATATGAGCGGAGAAGCCAAAAGCAGAAGCAATATTAATTTACCAGGAGTTCAGGAAGAATTAGTAAAAGCAATTCAGGTAACAGGAAAACCAGTTATCGTTTTGGTAAATGCAGGAAGACCTCTTGTTTTTAATTGGACAGCCGATAATGTGCCTGCTATTCTTTATACTTGGTGGTTGGGTAGCGAAGCAGGAAATGCTATTGCGGATGTTTTATTTGGAGATTACAATCCCTCAGGAAAATTGCCAATGACATTCCCAAGAGAAGTTGGACAAATACCGATCTATTACAATCATTATAGTACCGGAAGACCACCCCAAGATGAAAATGCAAAAGAGTATGTTTCCTCTTATACAGACTTGAAAAACAGTCCTAAATTTCCTTTCGGATATGGATTAAGTTATACTAAATTCGATTATTCGGATTTAAAATTGTCTACGACAAAAATGAAAAGTAATGAGGAAATTCAAGTTTCTTTTCAGTTGAAGAACACAGGAAAAGTAGTTGGAGAAGAAGTAGTCCAATTGTATTTAAAAGATAAATTTGGATCAGTTGTACGACCTGTTTTAGAGCTTAAAGATTTTCAAAAAGTAAAATTAAATGCAGGAGAAACTAAAACAATTCAGTTTACAATTGATAATGAAAAATTATCTTTTTATAATGATAAAATAGAGTGGGGTTCGGAGCCAGGCGATTTTGAATTGATGATAGGTTCATCATCTGCAGCTATTCGTTTGAAATCAGCTTTTGAATTGCAATAAAAATTTATCTAAATAAAAAAAGGGGTTTTAAAGCCCCTTTTTTATAAATTTTATTTAAATATTTTTTTGAAATTAAATTTCAACGTATTCATAAGCCCTTCTTCTATAATATCAATTCCAAGGCCAGTATTACTATCGGCAATAGTATGATGAGCAGATCTGAATTCTTCAAAATCTTTTTCAGGAATTTCTAAGTTAACTAATGGTTTGAAATCTATATATGCAGTTCCTCCATTTTTAGTAATTTTTTTACGGCTTACATAATCAAAGTAAGGATTGTTGATTGTACATTCCTGGATGGTGTATTTTTCCTGAGTATCTATTTTTTGATCGGTATAAACATTGATTTCATATTTTTCGTTATCAAAGTTATGCCAAAACGGAAAGTCCTTGTGCATAAAATCTCTTGCATTTTCTTTAACCATATTTCGGTCAAAGTACATCATAAAACGATTCTTTTGGTCATCTATAAAATACGGATTCTCGATAGTAGCATTGTATTGAATGGTGAATTCATTTAGTTTTTTGTCATCACTTATAATTTCAATAGCGGCATCTGTGAATATATTTCTAATATCAGTTCCGTTTCTATCATTATTATAGTTCAGAGTATAAAACAAGAAGTTATTCCAACTGTCG
Organism: Flavobacterium sp. EDS; assembly: GCF_020991525.1. Taxonomy (NCBI): domain Bacteria; kingdom Pseudomonadati; phylum Bacteroidota; class Flavobacteriia; order Flavobacteriales; family Flavobacteriaceae; genus Flavobacterium; species Flavobacterium sp. EDS. The sequence continues at coordinate 88,129 of NZ_JAJMOZ010000012.1, read as the reverse complement.
ATCACTTCTCTTTTATTTGTGTTTTTAAAATATCTACGCATGCTGTTGGCACGGTTTCCTTTGTAAGTAGTTGTTAGTTTTAATTCTCCAGTAGTATTTTTAGCATTGAATTCTACTTTCTCATTTATACAGTAATAAGGAAATTTATATGGCTTTCTTACTTGTAATTCCTGATTGGGTTTAATCTCTAAATAATGTCTAAAAAAGATAAACCCACGATTCTCAATTAAGCCAAATTCATCACGAATAGTAGCATCAATAAAATAGGTTTCATCTTTGTAATTAATTTTAACAATTACATGATTGAAAGTAAGTAATGAAGGAGAATAATATTTAATGTAATAATCAGTATTAAAATTGACTAAAACTATTGAAGAATCCACATCAATATAATCTAAAATTACTTTTAATAAAACAGATTTTGCTTTGCAGTCACCTTGTTTATTCTGATAGGTTATAGCTGGTTCTTGTGGTTTATGACCGTTCATTTCATCAGCATTATAAACATAATAAACATGATTCTGCACATAATCTATTGCAAATTGTAACTGTTCATCTTTAGTTGTTATAGCATCTAGTTTCTCAACCAGATTAGGAGCAAAGTCTGCTAAAGAAGCTTTATTATAAATTTCTTCATATATAGGATAAATATAATTAGATAAATCTACCCAATTGCTGTGAGTGGCAAAATCTATGAAAGGAGATAGTTCTCTGTTTATATCAACAGTATTTATATAATTTTCTTTTTCTACTGCAAATCGTTCTCCCTTTTTTAAATAATTAATTTCAGGTTCTAATACATTACCATTTTCATCTCTGAAAAAAGTTTTTTTGTAGACAATAGTTTTTTCACGATCATTTATAAAAGTAAATTTATAATTCCCATATGCCCAATAAGTATCTGGACTAATCCAAACATATTTAGAAAACTCCTTGCGTAAAAAATCACGTTCAGTAAAAATCTTCACTCTGGAATCTTCCATAATCAAGACATCGTATAGGCGTAGATCTTTTATTGTAATATTAATTTTTTTATTACTGTTCAAAATACCTCCGCTACTTTGGTTTTCACTATCCAGAACTTTAATTTTGGTATCAGAAATTTTGTCAATTAAAACACCTTCACGTAAAACACTTATTCTATGTATAATGTAGGTTTCGTTTTCTTCTACGACAATGTCTGTTACAGATGCTCTTTCTAGATTAGCAGGCTCATTAAGAGTATAGGCTAAACAGGCATATTCACTGCTTTCATTATCATTTGTATAATATATTTTATCTAAAAAAAAGCAATAATCTCGTCCTTCATCTGTTTGTTTGTTAGAAAAATCGGATTCCTTTATATGTTCAATAAGTTGATTATCATTAATATTGCTTGCCCAATGCTCAGGTTTTTGAATTTTGTAGTGTTCTAATTCAATTAGGTTTTCCATATTAGTATCCATTATCTAAGTAAAATCTTATTTTTAATAATTACAAAAATATGAAATTTATAGGTATTTACTTCTTTTTACTGCATAGGATATTTGTTTTGGTTGATTTTTATTTTTACTCAACGATAGTTCTAAAAGTCAGGTTTACTCTAGGTTTAGATATTGTTTTAGTTGGAGGCAATCGATGTAACCAATGAGATTGTGTAGTGTCTTTCATGACCAATAGACTTCCATGCTCTAAAATTAAAGAAATTGTTTCTTTGGTATCTTTATGCTTAAAAGCAAACTTCCGTTCAGCCCCAAAACTTACCGAAGCAATAGCTCCATTTTTCTTTAAATCTTTTTCAGCATCGCTATGCCAGGCCATTCCTTCGTCGCCAGTGTGATATAAATTAAGCAAGCAGGAATTAAATGTTTCTCCAGTTTTTTTCTCGATGAAAGCTTTTAGTTCTAATAATTCAGGAGTCCACGAAAGTGCTTTTTTTGTGGTATTAGAGTAGGAGTATTCAAAAGGAGAATCTCCATACCAAGCCACTTTTCTTTTAGTAATTATTAATTTTCCAAAAATAATAGCCTCATCATTTTTCCATTCGATAGCGTTCAATAGGGTATCACGATAGAAGTCAGCTTTTTCTCTAGAGAATAATTTTCCATAGTAATTAACTATACCATCTTTGGGTAATAAATTAGTTTCTTCGTTTATTTCAGGATTAAATAAGTCCATTTTTCCAGTTTTGATATTTGGTTTTCATACAATGTCCACAAGGTCTAAAACCATTTTTATTGGCTTCAATTTCAGATAAAAAGAAAACTCTATTTTCACGTTTCATTCTTTTACCCGAAGCACATTTTAAAGTTCCGTAAATTTTTAATTTTTGGTTTCCACCAAAGCAAATTTCGCCTTTTTTAATTTTATTCCGTAAATCTAAATCTAAAATTTTATTGTGCTCAATCATACATGTTATTATATTTTTATTCTGTAGAGAAGAATCGCAGTGCGTCTACACAAAGATTTCTCTATTTTTTGCCAAAGATTAAAAGATTAGAATGATTTAAAATCTGCTAGATCTGCTAGATCTGCGTGAAAAAAACATGTATTTTATTTTACCGCAATTTTTATCCTGTAGAGAAACACTGAAGTGCGTCTACGTAAAGATTGTTGACAAAGATTCTTTGTGGAAATAGGTAATGTTAGATGCACTGCAGTGCATCTCTACAGATGTATGTTGTCTAACTTTATATTACAGGATTTACCTGTACGCCCTCCCAACCTATAATAGCTGTTTTTCGGGTATTTCCCCACATATAACCGCCAAAGGTTCCTGATGATTGAATCACACGGTGACATGGAATTAAAAAAGCTACAGGGTTACTTCCAATAGCAGTTCCTACTGCACGAGAAGCATTAGGTTTGTCTATTTGTTGTGCAATCGAACCGTACGTTGAAAGTTGCCCCATTGGAATCTTAAGCAATGTTTCCCAAACTTTTAATTGAAAATCGGTACCTTTTAAATGCAGTTTTATCTCGGATAATTTACTCCAATCATTCTGAAAAATAAATAAAGCATTTTGTTGTACTAAATCTAGTTTTCGAGCGAACATTGCATTTGGGAATTTTTGTTGCAAATGATTAAATCCTGTTACTTCATCTTCGGCGAAAGCCATATAACAAACCCCTTTATTCGTTGAAGCAACAATAATATTCCCAAACGGACTTTCAGCAAAACTGTAATTGATAGCTAAGTTTTTACCACCGTTTTTATATTCAGCAGGAGTCATTCCTTCGATGTTTACAAATAGATCATGCAAACGACTTGTTCCAGAAAGGCCAGTATCAAAAGCAGCATCAAATAAAGTGGCCTGATTGTTTTCTTTGAGGATTTTCTTGGCATGTTCTACACTAATATATTGCAAGAATTTCTTCGGACTTGTTCCTGCCCATTCGGTAAATAAACGCTGAAAGTGAAACGGGCTTAAATGTACTTTTTCGGCAACCTCATCTAAGTTGGGTTGTTCCTTGAAGTTAGCTTTGATATAATCTATTGCATCGGCAATGCGATTATAATTGATGTTTTCCTGTGTCTTCTTCATTTCATTCAATTTTATAATACAAATATCGACAAGGTTTTACAGTCATAAAATCCGAAACTTGCGGAAGTTTTGTTTCTTTAGTTCTTTTTGTTTCAAGTTTTGCTAAACGAAAAACCTATTCTTCAATTCGGCTCAAAAAAACCTTCGTTTTGTCAAGCTGAGTGGGGTCGAAGCCTTTATTAGAGAAACCTGAAACCCTTTTCTACTCTAGGTTTTTTTCCATTTTATAATTAATAAGCTCTATACCGAATCTTATGTTTCGCTGCTCGGCTTTTACAATAAAACCTTTTTTTTCGAAGAATGGTCTAGCGGTTATGCTTACGTCAGATGTTATTACTTTTGAATTTGCTTTTTTTGCTTCGAGCTGTAATTCAGTTAAGAGCCTATCAGCTATTCCTTGTCGCTGAAAATCTTTATGAATATAAAAGAAATCAATATAGTTTCCGTCTTTCAAAGTTCCAAAGCCAACAATTTGGTCTTCTATAATAGCCAATAAAACAAATTGTGTATTGATAGCGACAACCCAGCGTTCCGTATTTTTAACTCCCGAAATCCAAACATCAATTTGGGCTGAATTATAATCGTTTTTACAAACATTTTTGATAGTTTCGATATACAATTCTTGCATTTCTTTTAAGTCAGAAATAGTAGCATTTTTAAAAGTCATTCCTAAAAAATTAAAATTAATGAGCTGTAGTTTTAGAAAAAACATTAATTACAATAACCCCAATTAGTATCAAGGCTAATCCAATAATGGCAGGTAAATCAGGAATTTGTTTAAAAAAGACAGCGCCAATTATGGTAATTAAAACGATACCAACTCCAGACCAAATTGCATAAGCGATTCCTATTGGAATAGTTCTAATGGCAAAACTCAGAAAATAAAATGCTCCAAAATATCCTACAATCGTAATAATACTTGGAATTAATTTAGAGAATTCTTCAGATTTTTTTAGTGCAGAGGTTGCGATGATTTCAAATACTATAGCAATGGCTAAGAATAAAAAGTTTTTCATACTCACGTTTTTACAAAGTTAATCTTTGTATTTAAGGGAGAAGAAGAATTGTTTTATTTTTTATTCAGTTACAAACACATTAATATCATCAATTGTATCTTGAATTCTTCCGCAAATAGTATCGTCGTGTTTTTTGCTTTCAAATGCTTTTAGAACTTTTTCTTTATCTATAACTCCATGTATTCTGGCAATATGACCAATACAAGTGACAGCCAATCCTTTTATATCAGTATTTTCATTTTCGAGTAATTCGATACATAAATCCTGTACCCATTCCCAATTTTGATTATGAAATGTTATTTCTAATAATGTATTTATAACTAGAGTTGAATCTTTAGATTTTAATTTTTTCTCGATTTCATCACTCTCATGTTGAATTCCGTTTGCATCAATTCGGCAACACCATTTTGAAATTTCAAATAAACCAGAATGATTTCTCTCTACGATTCCACTTGCAATTAAGTTATCTTTAAGACCATTTGATTGTTCATCATCCATATAAATGTCAATTAACATTCCTTCACTCAATTTAACTTCAATACCATCAGAATTTAATTTTGTATCATTTTGAGATAATAAAACCAAATCAAAATCAATCATTTCATTAAAGTCAACATAGATTCTTGATTTTTTGATAACCTCCTGATAGTTTCTTTTTGTGGTCATTCTTATTTAGTTTTAAGACCTAATTCTTTAATTTTATTCTCAAGTGTTCGTTTTTTCAACAAATAATCTTTTGGTGCGATAATGTTTCTATTAGCATTCAGCTCTTTAAGTTGTTTATGAAGTTCAATTAGCTGTTTATCCTCTTCAGTAAGCTCTATTTCAGGATAAAGAATATCTAGTTCATCTTCAATATTAATTGTTTTGCTAAGCACTTCATTTAATGTCTTTCCAATAATAATAGAACTTTCGTATTCCAAAACACCTGCACTTATAGCTACAAGACTAATGTTTGCGGGATTTCTAAAGTCGTAGGCGTAAAATATTCCACCACCATTAAAAGCAATAGGCATAAGATGAGGTGTGTATTTATCAAATTGATATTCATAATAAAAATCACTTATTTCGTATAAAGAGAAATAGCCAAATTCTCTGTCTCCATTAATTATTCCGCCTCCATTAGAGTACTGTAATAATTCTTGTAATTCAGTCGGTAAGAAAAATTCAACAGGAAGTTTTTTATTCCAAATCTGCTCTGGGTTTGTTTCTGTAAATCCTTTTTGTTTATCAAAAAAAGTATAGTTGTCGTACCACATAGTTTTAAGATTTATTAATTTCATTTAAATCTACTTTTACACGAAGTTCTCCTGAATCTTGGTCAACATAACAATATGGAATGTTAGGGCCCAAGCCACGAAAAGGGCCGTCTTTGTGATTAGGAAAAGCTGAATATCTTCCGCAGCATTCTAATGTTATATAGCTAAAATCAGAATCACAACTACTAACTTGAACATTAATCCATTGTGGGACTTTACCATTTCGCCATAAATAATCAATTGCAGTTTTTTCTGTTGCTGGATTGATTAAACTTGATTCCTCAATCATATCATCAGGATAAATTTCTTCATCCTCTTCTAATTCATTCCCATCATATGAACAATTGGTTTTAATTATGAATTTATAATTGAGCGGTAATTTGTTTACTACCATTTCCTGTGTAAAAACAATAAGACCATCAAGGGCTTTTTTTAAACTGATTTTAAAATCTTCTTTTGTCATAATTTATATTCTGAGAAGAAATAATTCAAAAACTATTTAAGTTTTCCTTTACGTATAGAAACACTTATTAATTGATATCCATTCTGGGTTCTTAAAAATTCAAAATGATCCTGCGTAGAATCTTTTTTATTACGGTGATTAATAATAATATTTTTCATTGGATATTTCCAGTCTTTGGATTCATTACAATTATTAAAGTACTGATTGTATTTGTCTGCTTCGTAGATAAATTGATTTAGGCCATCTGTCGTTACAAAGTAATCACAAGTAGGATTGCTAAGTTCTAGCAATTTATCTTTTATGAGTTTGTAGTTTTTATTAATGAATTTAGTTTTTTGTTCATTTATCCAGCCATTTGGTTCTTTCCAATAGAAAACTTCTTCATAGGAATGTTTTAGTAAATTCTCTTTGGATAAATCTGTGAGTAAATTGTTTTTTAGCCACAATTTAAATTCTTTGTCATAATTTATAAACGAATAATATTGCCCGTCTACACCAAGAAAGTTTTCTCTTATTGGGTCTGAATTTGGTTCTTTTGTTTTTTGTAAGGAGTAAAAATTTAATTCATCGTTGTATTCAAAATTCTCAATTAATATTTTATTATTCGTATCAATAAGATGTTCTTTACCTCCGCTCCAGCTAAAATGATTACAGCCTTCTCCATGGGTGTCATTAATCTTCTCAGCACCTTTCAGTACGATAATCATTCCGTTTCGTAACTTCGTTAGATTGTTGTATTCTGCAGGAATTGCAATTTCGCCCTCACTATTAAACATTCCCATCTTATCCGTTTTAGGATCATTAAACCGAATAAAACCTTCGTTCTCACAATCAGGACCATTGTCGAATATATATAAACTATCTCGACCAACTATTTTACCAGATTTTGTTAGATAATAATTTTTCCAACTTTGATTTTCTTCTTCTTCAGAAACGGCAATGATATCATCAAATTTATTGGCAATTGTCATTCCCATAAATTTAGGTTCTATTTTTACAGCACCGTTTTTATCTTTAAACCCGACAAGAGTAGTGTCCTTATTCCAGAAGGAAACCCATGTGTTTTTGTTTTGTGCGGATAACGTACAGCTTATAAAGAGAAATATATAAAGTAGGAAAATGCGTTTCATTGCTGTTAGTCTATTTAAAATCGTATTTGTAATTTATTTCTTTTAAATCTTCTTCTAGTAATTCCCAATCTTCAATTTCATCTACAATAGACAAAACCATTTCTTTGGTTAATGTTTTACCTTGATAAATTTCGGTTACGGTTTTTAACGGAATTCCTGTTTCTTTATAAGATTCATCAAAGTACTCACTTGCCCAATTGATGTATGTTTGCGGATTGCCGTCAAAAATAGCGAGTAAGTCTTCCGAATTATCGTTGAAATCTTTAATTTCTCCAACTTCCCAATTTTTGGTTTCATTTGTCCATAAACAAAATGTTGTGCCGTTTGTGGCAACTGGTTCATCAAAAATAAATTGATTGTAAATTTCAGGTAGATTCTTAGTCAAATCACTTTTTTGATTATACTGAAATTCGTGTGCAAAACCACTAATTACACAATGATTTTCAAGAAATAGAATGTCCATTAAATCACCAGCCCCATCTCTCATACCAAAGTATTCTTCATCTTCTGCCCATTTAGAGTTGTATAAATAATAGCGATATTCCCATTCTTGACACATAATAGCATCTAATACAGAAATTGCTTTGCAGATATGTTGTAATGAATTTTTATTGGGTAATAGTTTAAAGTCTTTTGTAGTAATCATGTTCGTTTATATTTTATCAGTTTCGAACTGAATTTCTTTAGCTTCGTCATAACAATCGGAGCATAGTATTTTAAAATCGGCTAGGGTTTCAAATGCTTCATTCCATTCTTCTCCATTATCGAGTAGCCATTGTTCGCATGATCCGCACCAAGCAATTTGCGGAAGATCTTCTTCGGCTTCTGAATAGAAAAAACCAACTTTTTCTTTTTGGTCTATTGCCATTGCAAGATGAATACAGGTAAAAGACATATCTTTTGATCCATGCTGTTCACATATAACTTTTTCAATCATATTCTAATCGTAATTAATCTAGTCGGATTTATTTACATTATAAGTGGCTGAGGTTTTAAAATAGTCAAGTTCATTATGTTGAGATCATCAACTAATTCCAGATTTAATTTTAAAGCATTTTTTATCCTATTATAATGTTTCATAGCTAATATATAAATATAATCTAGGAATTACCTCTTGAATGTAAAAAGAAAGGCCTTAAATTAATTTGAGCTTTTTATTTGCGTGAGGGATAGGAGCAAGCTACCAAAGTAGCGCGGATAGCCCGACAGTATTAAATTAAAGAGCCAATGAACGTAATCCTCATCGGCTCTTTAATTTAATGGTGGCACGCCCAAATATTTTAGATTTCTGTCCTGATAGCTATCGGGATTAGATGTAGAAAAAGATATTCGATTTTATGATATTCTTTTAAGGATTGAGTGATAATCCGACACTAAAAAACAATCGCACTTTGTCAATAGTATTTATCCAGGAAGTATCAAAATGAATAGGACCTAAAATTGACTGATAAGAAATAGCGGCCCCTCCAGATATTACAAGACTAGGGTCAAAGCTATCATTCCATTTTCCTTTTGGACTAAATGCGTTGTCAATGTATTTATTAAAAGATTCAAATCCAACAGTAGCGATATTAAAATGGGGAGTTAGGTAAATTTTTCCCATAAGGTTTATCTGAGAAGCTATTTTTAAGCCCATAAATTGTGAAACATTGAGCTCGTCTTCATGCAGGCCTGGAAATGAGAAACGATTACTACCAGAACTTGGTATAATTCCTCCTAAGAAATATTTTGAAGCATAACCAAAATCCGAAAAAGGGATTTGATTGTCTTTAAGTCTATCCTCAAAAATAAAATAAGAATCAAAGCTTATGATTCCGGTAATTTTCTTTTTTAAGAGGAGTCTTTTTTCAAAGCTGAAACCAAATTTTGTATAACCATTAGTAGCACCAGATATGCTTGTTTGTTCGGGATCGTTAAAAGAGGTATAGACATCTGTTAACAATGATCGGGTTACATTAGCTTTTATAATTGTTCCATTTTCAGCAAAGAAGACTTTATCCATATCATTGTAGGAATAATGCATGTTTAATTCTATACTGTTTAAAGAATAATTCTTAATATCGATTGAGTTAGGGTTGTATTCTCTTTCGTATTTTGGTTTTAAATGGGAATATTGATAATGTAAACCATATCCAAAATAACTTTTCAGTGAATTTAAATTTCTGTTGATCTCATTATTGAATTCTAAAGAATTATGGAGTACATTATCTGAAGCCTTACCGTTTAAATAAATCTCTTGTCTTAAAAAGGCTCCATAAAGTTCAGATGACCACCACCAATCTCGGTTTTTTCCAAAGTTTTTCTGAAAATTGATTCGTGCTTTTGGTTGTTCTGCAATATCGACTGTTACAAGAAGACGAGATGCTCTGGCAAGAACATTTCTTGCGGTGTAATTAAAAATGATTCCAACGCCACGGTAAGTGTCGTAATGTACTGAAGTATTCAGTTGGTTTTTAGCACGTTCATGTCCAAATATAGTAACGCCTAGTTTGTTATCATCTTTGATGAAATAGCTATACGTAATCTCGTCAAAAAGATTAGTACCCATTGCTCTGTTAATGCCTGCTATTAAATCTTTGGTGGTATATTTCACATGTGTTTTGAGATTTATTCTTCCTAAAACCAAAGCAAGATTCTCCGGGCTTATTCTTTTATAAACAATAGTATCAAGAACAAATTCTGCAGGAATGTTAGGTAATTCGTGAGTTCGTTGTGTGTACCCTTTTAATTTTTCAGATAACGTAATTAAAGCTGGAAGATTTTCTGTTGTTGCAACCTTGCCATCTTTGTAAATCTCTTCGCTATCAGAAAAATCAGCCGTAGAGAAACGTAAGTTTGGTAGGTGATCTACTAAGATATTGCAAAGTTTTCGGTTTGCAGGGTTCTTAATATTACTCGGAAACATACTGGTTTGAGTCAATATAGTTACAAGATTATTCAGTTTGTCTATTGGTTGCATTCCGCCTCCTACATCGCTTCCAATAATAATGTCCGCTCCCATTTGTTTGGCGACATCTGTTGGGAAATTATTTAATACTCCTCCGTCTACTAATACCGTTTTTCCGTATGTCATAGGCTTGAAAATACCTGGCAATGACATACTCGCTCTCATGGCGTAAGCTAAACTCCCCTTGCTTAGAATAACTTCTTTCCCTTCGGCCAAATCGGTAGCCATGGCTCTAAAGGGTATGGGAAGGCTGTCAAAATCTTTAATATTATAGACCGGATAGGTTAATTCAGAGAGGTATTCTCTTAAATTTTGATCATTTAAAAGTGAGCCAACGCTATTTAGTTTTTTATCTTTAATTCCTATTCCAACTAAATATCTCTGGAATTCTCTTTTTTCCTCTACGCTAGCAGATGCTAACGATTGGCCTCCGCCAAGTAGTTTATCCCAATTAATATCTCGGGTTAATTTTTCGATACTATCACCAGAATATCCCATCGAATACAAACCTCCAATAATGCTTCCCATACTATTTCCAACAATAAGATCAGGAACGATGTGTAAAGAGTCTAGTTTTTGTAGAAGCGGAATGTGTGCAATTCCTTTTGCGCCACCACCACTTAAGACCAAAACGACTTTGGGTTTCTTTTCCTGAGCAAAAATAATTTGCGGGAGAGCAAGTAAAAATAAGAAGACGAATAAATAAGAAGTTTTTTTCAAGAGTACAACGTTTATGTATTTGAGAAATTGAGACCTATTTTATAAAGGTATAATTTTTTTATAAGAAATGTTTTTGTGTATAAAAATAAACGATTTACTTATTTTAAGAATAAGGCCTAAAGTAAAAACCCTCGCATTGCTGCAAGGGTTTCAAATATGTAATAGATAAATCTAAAATTTACTAGTATCTGTAGTATTCTGGTTTAAATGGACCTTCAACTGGAACACCAATATAAGCAGCTTGATCGTCACGTAAAGTTTCCAATTCTACTCCTAATTTGGCTAAGTGTAAAGCAGCAACTTTTTCATCTAAATGTTTAGGTAACATGTAAACGTCATTGTTATAAGCAGCGCTGTTATTCCATAATTCCATTTGAGCTAAAGTTTGGTTTGTAAATGAGTTACTCATTACAAAACTTGGGTGACCTGTAGCACAACCAAGATTAACTAAACGACCTTCAGCAAGAATGATAATATCTTTTCCTGCAATAGTATATTTGTCAACTTGTGGTTTGATTTCGATTTTAGATGCACCGTGGTTTTTGTTTAACCAAGCCATATCAATTTCGTTATCAAAGTGACCAATGTTACAAACAACAGTTTTATCTTTCATTTGCTCAAAGTGCTCACCAAGAACGATATCTTTATTTCCTGTAGTAGTAATGATGATATCAGCATTAGCAATTACAGTATTTAATTTTTTAACTTCATAACCGTCCATTGCAGCTTGTAAAGCACAAATTGGGTCAATTTCAGTAACAGTTACAATAGATCCTGCACCTCTAAAAGAAGCAGCAGTTCCTTTTCCAACATCACCGTATCCACAAACGATAACTCTTTTTCCAGCTAACATTAAGTCAGTTGCACGACGTACAGCATCTACAGCAGATTCTTTACATCCGTATTTGTTATCAAATTTAGATTTAGTAACAGAATCATTAATGTTAATTGCAGGCATTGGTAAAGTTCCCGCTTTTACTCTTTCGTAAAGTCTGTGAACACCAGTTGTAGTTTCTTCAGATAAACCTTTGATTCCAGGAACCAATTCTGGGAAACGGTCAATAACCATATTAGTTAAATCTCCACCATCATCAAGAATCATGTTCAATGGTTTTCTATCTTCACCAAAGAATAAAGTTTGCTCAATACACCAGTCAAATGATTGCTCATCAAGACCTTTCCAAGCATAAACCTGAATTCCAGCAGCAGCAATAGCAGCAGCAGCTTGATCTTGAGTAGAGAAAATGTTACAAGAAGACCAAGTAACCTCAGCACCAAGAGCAATTAAAGTTTCGATTAAAACTGCAGTTTGGATAGTCATATGCAGACATCCTGCAATACGAGCACCTTTAAGAGGTTGCTCATTTTTATATTCAGCACGAAGCGCCATTAAACCTGGCATCTCAGCTTCAGCTAGTTCAATTTCTTTTCTTCCCCAAGCCGCTAGAGAAATGTCTTTTACTTTGAAAGCCACAAAAGGCGTAGTTGTAGTACTCATTTATAGTATATTTGTAATTGTAATTTTTTTGCAAATTTACGCAATAACTTTATAATTTAACTAATTTCTAAAAGATTTGTGAAATGTTTAATTGCTTAATCTTTTGAACATTAGCTAAATGATTTTTATTCGAAGCTATTTACTGCTGTTCACTATATCTATTGCGGCGAACCCCGCCACAATAGGATGCCGTTGCCATGAGGGCTAGAAGGATCAGATTTATTTAAATAGACTTTTATCGCTTAAGTGGTTTAAAAACATAATGTACATTTTAGTGTTTTTAATACCATGTATAATTTATAATTAACAATTCATAATTAAAACGAATGCCTTTACATCAAACAATACAATTTAACCCCACAACACAAATTTTAGTTTGGAAGATAACCGAGTCTTTCGAAGAGTTGCTTGATAAAGTAGTTTTAAAAGAAAAAACGCAACTGAGGTTAAACGGAATGAAATCTCAAATGCATCAGCGTGCTTTTTTAAGTGTACGTATGCTGATTCAGGAAATGGGTTTTACAGATCATGATTTACATTACGACGAATTCGGAAAGCCCTATTTAAGTTGTCATAATTATATTTCAATTACACATTCTCATAATTTTGCAGCAATCATAATCAGTGAAGAAACGGTAGGAATCGACATGGAATTGCAACGTGAAAAAATCCTCCGAATTGCCGATAAATTTGTCGATAAGGAATTCGAATATTTAAAACCAGATATATTAGAAGAATACATAAAAAAACTCACTGTGATTTGGGGAGCAAAAGAAGCTATTTTTAAAATTCGAAATGAAAAAGGGATCAGTTTTAAAGATCATATTCGTGTGAATCCTTTCTCTTTGAATGAAAACAAAACCCAAGCTAGTCTTCATTTTGATGATTTAGTAAAGAATTTTAATGTGTATTACCAAGAAATTGAAGATTTTACTTTAGTGTATGCGTTTGAGAAATAGTTTTTGTGGCAGTTTTCAATTGCAGTGTGAAACTTGAAACAAAAATAAACAGTCGCAGTTCTTAGTCACAATACTAAACTTGAAACATTAAACTTGAAACAAAAAAAACGGTAACAGTTTTTAGTCACAATAATAAACTTGAAACTTGAAACAAAAATTAACAGTTACAACTTATAATAAAATTTAGTGCCCCTTCTTATTTCCTTCGCGTAACAATTCCCTATCCCTTCGGGCGATTTTCAAACATACTTAAATAAAGAAACGTACTCATTTTTCGGGCTCTTCGTTTAAGCGTATCTACATGTTCTCCTTCAAAAAGTTCGTCTAGTGTTTCAAACCAAATATTTAGCCAAATCCCAAATTCATGCGATGAGATCTTATGGTTAAAATAAGCATCAACTTTATTATGAGCCTCAATAGGATTTCCTTTGTATTTTTTGCCACCAAATATATTGGTTTCCCAAAAATCAATTAGCTTATCTAAGTGTTCATCCCAATCCTTAATCATATCATTAAAATAAAAGCCAATTTCAGTATTGGCTCTTATTTTTGTATAGAAAGTGTTTACCAGAAGCGAAATGTCTTCTCTGTTTTCTATTTGTTTTTTCATAACTAAATGTTATTTATAATAATGAACAAGATACTAAAAAAGACGCTTGTTATAATTAGGTTGAAAACCGTTTTATGGCTCATTTGTGCTAAAATAGAAGTATTAGCTATAATATTAGTAAATACAATTATACCTAGCTGGATCATTTGTGTTACCGATGTTCCATTAGCAAGAATAAACATTGCCGCAACAGCACCAAGACAGCTTTGTCCAATTATTGCCATAGTTGCAGAACCGATGTAACTTTTATTAAAATTTTCGAATGTTGAGTTATAAAGTGTCATGATGTATAATTTTATAATAGCAAAATTACGTTCATCACTCCCTTCGTATTTATGATTCAAATCATAAAGAAATAATTAGCGATATACTTTTCTGTTTATGATTTTTAATTCGCCTTTTTTCTCCAGTGATTTTATAGCACGTATAACAGTTTCAACTCGAAGTCCAGATAAATCTCCAATTTGTTGCCTCGTAAAATTGATGAGGTAGCCATTAGCATCTTTTTTGAAATTAAAATTGGCAATCGCATAATCTATTAATCGTAACACACGATGCTCGGGTTCATGAGTAGATATTTCAGCTGCCATTACTGATTTGTAATACAACCGTTGCGCTAAGTTTTGGATAATTTTAATGCTTATTGCGGGATTCTCATTCAATAATCTCATGAAACTTTCCTTAGGAACACATAGTATTTCGGCATCTTCTACAACAACTGCACTAGCAGGATATTTTTGATTTAAGAATAAAGGTGGTTCACCAAAAGATTGATTCTTATAAAAGATTCCTTGAATGAATTCCCGACCGTCATCGTTATAATTGTTCATTTTTACTTCACCCGAAAGAATTTGATAGTAATGCGTAGGCAATTTTCCTTCTTTAAAAATAGAAGTTGCCTTTGCATAAGATTTTTGTGTTGCATCATATTTCTCAAGCAATTCGATAGTAATCATAAATTTGTTTCTCTCTTTAGTGAAAGTGAATACACAAATATAATTGATTCAAAATAGTTCTCCTGCATTAAAAAACTTTTACTTTTACACTCGTTATGGAACAAAAAGTACAAGACATATACAAACAAATACGATTAGCTAAAGCTGAGAATCGAAAATTACTAGCGATTCTTTTGGATCCAGATAAAATAAACTGGCAAAACTTGAATAATTTGATACTAAAAATAAACCAATCTCCAGCTACACATATTTTTGTAGGAGGGAGTTTAGTAGAAAGTACCATTTTAGAAGATTTAGTTTTTCAATTAAAATTAAAGACGAGTTTGCCAATCGTAATTTTCCCAGGAGACCCATCGCAAATTTCAGGGCAAGCCGATGCAATTTTGTTTTTGTCGTTATTGTCAGGTCGAAATCCAGATTATTTGATAGAATATCAGGTTCAAGCAGCACCGATTTTAAAAAAAATGAATTTGGAAATTATTCCAACAGGATATCTTTTAATAGAAAGTGGCAATGAAACGGCAGCGGCAAGAGTAAGTAAAACCAAGCCAATGGATAGAACAAACCTAGATTTGGTATTAGCTACTGCACAAGCAGGGGAGATGTTAGGGAATAAATTGATTTATTTGGAAGCAGGAAGTGGAGCAAAACAGACAGTTCCATTAGAAATGATTCAGCTGATTTCTCAAAATGTACATATTCCTATAATTGTTGGAGGTGGAATTGTAGCTTTGTCACAAATTCAGAAAGCTTATGAAATGGGAGCCGATGTAGTTGTCATAGGGACAGCTTTTGAAAATGATATTCATTTTTTTGAATCATAAGTAAAGTATTATAAATGAAAATAAACAAACTCAATGATTGATTTTTTTCTTAATGCGTATAAAAATGTTCCACTTTGGCACATCGGACTCGAATTTCTTGTTTTTGTATTTGGGATATTAAGTGTTTGGTTTGCTAAAAAAGAGAATATCTGGGTATATCCTACAGGATTAATTGCTACAATTATTTCTGTTTATTTGCTTTATATTGCAGGCTATTTAGGAGACATGATGATTAATGGGTATTTCTCGATTATGAGTATTTATGGCTGGTATAATTGGTCAAAAGGAACTGGTCAGGAAGATAATTTGCCTATTACGCGTACCAATAATAAAGAAAAGTTAATAGGAGTTATCTTGTTTTGTGTTACTGTTTTTGTAGTTTTCGGAATCTATAAATTTTTTGATTACGAGCTACATAAAGATAACTATGTCGATATTCTAGCTTCAGGGATATTTTTTACTGGAATGTGGTATATGGCAAAGAAAAAGATAGAGAATTGGACACTTTGGATTATTGGCGACATTATTGTAGTGCCTTTATATGCATATCGTGGATTAGGAATGTTATCGTTCCAATATTTAATTTTTACAATTTTGGCTATTTCAGCTTATTTAGAATGGAAGAAAATCTTAAACAACAAGATACAAGAATATTAAAATTTGCTTTGTTTGGTCCAGAGAGTACCGGTAAAACAACTTTAGCTAAGCAACTTGCTTCGTATTATGAAACAGAGTGGGTGCCTGAGTTTGCACGTGATTATCTTCAGGAGAAATGGGAAGAAAATCAGCATATTTGTGTAGAAGAAGATATGATGCCAATTGCTTATGGACAAACCAAATTAGAAAACGATAAATTAGCTTTAGCAAATAAATTTTTATTTTGTGATACAAATCTTATGGTGACTAAGGTGTTCTCAGAGATGTATTATGATTATTGTAATCCATTGTTAAATGAAGCTGCATTAGAGCACGAATATGATTTGTTTTTTCTTACTGATATCGATGTGCCTTGGGAGAAAGATGATATAAGAGATAGTCCGAAAGAAAGAGAATCAGTTTTTTCAGTTTTTAAAGAAACATTAATAGAAACTAAAAAACCATATATAACCCTTTCGGGAAATAAAAAATTGCGCTTGGCTAAAGCAGTAGAAATAATTAACAACTTAGTACTTGCTAAAGAATTAGGTTTTTCTTCTGCCGATTTTGTGCAAATTTATGAGCATGGCATCTCTTTTGAAAAGATAAAGGAACAATTGCAGATTTTTAAAAATGGAATTAACAAAAGCAATTTAATAAGCCCAGCTACAGTTTCAAATGGAATTTTGAGTTTGTCAGAAGCAGATTTTGAAGTAAAAGCTACTTTGTTTGATGCGAGTAAATCAAAATTAAAATTAAAAAAGTTTGTTCCTGCATCGGGTGCAGCAAGTAGAATGTTTAAGTTTTTGAATACTTTCTTAAATGATTTCAATATCGAAAAAGAAAGTATTAATGCCTACATCAACAGAAAAAAAGAAAGTCAATTGTCTCTTTTTATTATTGGAATGGATAAATTTCCTTTTTTCGAAATTGTAGATAAAAAATTAAAAGAGGTATACTCGGATTTTGATTCTCTAAGTGTAGATTATAAAAATTATTATTTTATAAAAATGCTATTGGCTTCGGATTATTTTGACTTTGCAAATAAGCCAAAAGCAGTTTTACAATTTCATCAATATAAAACACATATTGCAAATCCCATAGAAGAGCATTTGCACGAATGTGCTCATTATGGTAGCTCAAATTCTGTGTCAAATTTACATTTTACAGTCTCAGAAATACATCAAAGTCAATTTGAAGAATGTGTTGATGCAGTTAAAGAAAAATTAGAGGAAGAGTCAGGAACAAAAATAAATATTAGTTATTCTTATCAAAATAAAAGTACAGATTCAATTACTGTTAATTTAGATAATAAACCAGTTAGGACTGAAGAAGGGAAATTGATCTTTAGACCAGGTGGACATGGTGCCTTAATTGAAAATTTAAATAATCTTGATGCAGATATTATTTTTATTAAGAATATCGACAACGTAATTCAAAATCATATTGAGGAAATTTCTTTGTATAAAAAAGGATTAGCAGGCATATTAATAGAATTGCAGAATAAGATTTTTGGTTACTTGAAGGAAATCGAAAATCAGAAAATTACAGCAGATAAGATAGTTGAGGTTATGCAGTTTTTAAAGGAAAATCTTAATTTAGAAATAGATTTTGAAGATCTAACTTTAGAGAGTAAAATAGATAAAATAAAAGAAGCATTAGATAGACCAATTCGCGTATGTGGAATGGTTAAGAATGAAGGAGAACCGGGAGGAGGACCATTTTGGGTTCAGGATGAAGAAGGAGTAGTATCGCTTCAAATTGTTGAAACATCTCAAGTGGATTTAACAGATAAAAATCAAATTGCAATTCTAGCTAATGCAACTCATTTTAATCCAGTTGATTTGGTTTGTGGAACGAAAAATTATAAAAACGAAAAATTTGATTTAAAGCAATTTGTTAATAAAAAATCAGGTTTTATTGTAGAGAAAAGTATAGGTACAAATACTGTAAAAGGATATGAATTACCAGGGTTATGGAACGGAGCAATGGCAAATTGGCTAACCGTTTTTGTAGCGGTTCCAATAATTACTTTTAACCCTGTGAAAACAGTGAATGACTTACTAAAACCAGCACACCAACCACAATAATGGAAATAGGAAAAATTGTTACAGAACTATCTTATAAGGCTGTTCGCAGTAGTGGTGCGGGTGGTCAGAATGTGAATAAAGTGTCCTCAAAGGTAGTTTTGACTTTTGATTTAAGAAATTCACAAGCATTATCAGACGAAGAAAAGACACTTTTAGAAATAAAACTGGCGACAAGACTGACATTAGATGTAATTTTAATTTTAACCTGCGATGAGGATAGAAGTCAATTAAAAAATAAAAGTATTGTAACAAAACGCTTCTTAGAATTGATTAAAAATGCATTAATAATTCAGAAACCTCGGAAAGCTACAAAGATTCCTAAATCTGTAATTCGTAAGCGAATTAAGGATAAAAAAAATGTTTCAGAGATTAAGCAATCTCGTAAAAAGCCAAAATTAGATTAATGTTTTTTTGATTTTAATTAATTTAAAAAATCAAACAGGCAAACAGGTAGAAAATCTAAAAATCTTTTCTACTTTTGCCACGTCTCAAAGGGGTGCTCTAAATAACGAGCTGAGATCATACCCAAAGAACCTGAGCAAGTAATGTTGCTAAGGGAAAAAATGACAATTGTTGGCGTACATGCTGTATTTTGTCATGGAACAATCATTTATTAATTTAACAAAAGAATAATTCCCCCTTTTATTCGTAATTTTTTACGGATGAAAACTATTTTTCAAAAAGGTACTTTTATAGGTACAAAGGTTCAAAGGTTCAAAGGTTCAGAGTTGAGCCGAAAACCTATTTTCTATTCTCTATTCTCTATCTTCTATTCTCTATTTTCTTTTGCACAAGTACAAGATACTACCAAAGTCAATAAGCTTGATGATGTGTTGGTTTCTGCGGTTCGTGTTACTACAAAAACACCTGTTTCCTTTAGTAATATGGATAAAAAAGAAATCAAATTCAGAAATTTAGGTCAAGATATTCCAATTTTAATGAACTATTTGCCCTCAGTAGTTACTACTTCTGATGCAGGAAATGGTATGGGATATACCGGAATTAGAGTGCGTGGTAGCGATGCAACGAGAGTTAATGTTACGATTAACGGGATTCCGTACAATGATTCCGAAAGCCAAGGTACATTTTGGGTTAATATGCCCGATTTTGCTTCTTCTGTAGAGAGTTTGCAATTACAGCGAGGCGTTGGGACTTCTACAAATGGTTCAGGAGCTTTTGGAGCCAGCTTAAATATGCTGACTGACAATTACGCTTCAAAAGGGAATGGTGAAATTTCAAATTCTTTTGGTAGTTTCAATTCTCATAAACATAATGTAAAGTTTAGCACTGGTCTATTAAATGATCATTTTGAAATCGCAGGACGTTTGTCTGTAATAAAATCGGATGGTTATGTGGATAGAGCAAGTTCAGATCTAAAATCTTATTTTCTACAAGGAACTTATGTAGGTAAAAAGACTTTAATTAAAGCATTGGTATTTGGAGGGAATCAAAGAACATATCAATCTTGGAACGGAATTGATGCTGAAAAACTAAATACAGATAGAACGTATAATTCTGCGGGAAAGTACAAAGATGAAGCTGGTAATATTCGTTATTATGATAATGAAACTGATAATTATAAACAAGACCATTACCAGTTGCATTGGAATGAATCTCTTACTGATAAATGGAGTACTAATTTAGCATTTCATTATACAAAAGGATTAGGCTATTATGAGAATTATAAATACGATACACCTGTTGAAGGTTATGGAGGAATTGAGCCTACTAAAATGGTTGAAAATGATAAAGGAGAATTAGTTCCAGGAACAGATTTAATTCGTCAGAAATGGTTAGATAATGATTTTTACGGAACCACTTTTTCGGCAAAATATAAAGAGGAGAAGTTAGATGTTATTTTGGGTGGAGGCTGGAATAAGTACGAAGGAGATCATTTCGGAAAAGTAATCTGGGCGCGAAATATGGGAAAGGTTGAGTTAGGAGATCATTATTATGATGATTATTCCGCTAAGACTGATGGAAATATTTTTGCGAAAGCCAATTATCAAGTTACAGAAAAATTAAGTTTTTACGGAGATTTACAATACAGACGAGTTACTTATAAAGCCAATAGTAATGAAACGGGTGTAGTAGATGATACTTTTAATTTCTTTAATCCTAAAGCGGGCTTGAATTATGAGCTCAATGAAAATAGTACTTTGTATTTTTCGTATGCAAGAGCTAATCGAGAGCCAAATAGAACCGATTACGAAGGCGGAAATGTCAAGCCAGAGAAATTGAATGATTTTGAATTAGGTTGGAGATTCAATTCAGAGAAATTCCAATTGAGTTCGAATGTTTATTATATGGGATACAAAGATCAATTGATTCTAACAGGAAGATTAGATGATGTTGGTGCGCCAATACGCTCTAATACTGATAAAAGTTATCGTTTAGGATTAGAGGTCGATGCGATGATTAAATTGTCTGAAAAATTCTTACTTCGACCTAACTTTACATTAAGCAGTAATAAAAATGTTGATTTAGCTGTTGAGGGACAAAATTATGGAACAACAGATATTGCTTATTCTCCGTCTGTAATTGCAGGGAATATTATTGTTTATAGCCCGATTAAGAGTTTGCATATTTCATTATTGCAGAAATTTGTTGGAGAACAATACATGAACAATATAGAATTGCGAGAAGCTAAACTAGCCGATTATTTTGTAAACGATTTTAATATTTCTTATGAAATAAAGCCAAAATCTATTTTCAAATCAATTCTGATTACAGGGTTGGTGAATAATATTCTGGACAAAAAATATGTTTCAAATGGAGCTATGTGGGATATTTATCCGTCGTATTATCCTCAGGCTGGAATTAACTTCTTAGCAGGATTAACTTTGAAATTTTAAAGAAAATTTTAAGAAAAATAAAAAATCCTGAAAGTTTAAACTTTCAGGATTTTTTATTTTTAGTTGTAGATACGCAATACATTTCCAGCGGCATCGACACGATATTGTTTCATAGGATATTCTAAATCACCTAATCCTGTAAATAGATTGTACTTGCTTTTATCGCAAGAGCAAATTGCCATAATGCCATCAATAGTCATAGGTTTGCAACTTGCTAAGGCTTGATTAGGACATGCAGCATCAAAAGCATTATACGTTCCTTCACCTGTTCTCATTATAATTATACCTTTTGCACCATAGTTAGGAATGTAAACAGGACTACTAGTGAATTTTAAGTTACTGTACAAAGGTAAATTTGTATCTATAGTAAGATTTACAGAATAATTCGGAATATTTGGGTTCTTACTTCTCTCACGACTATTGCTGCAAGATACAAGTAAGACAATAAATAGGGGTAAAAACCAGATTTTTTTCATTATTGTAAAAAGAATTAGTGAAACAAAAATAATTTAATTAGATTTGAAATCTATATGATTAACATATAATTATGTACTATTAAAAATAATAGTATATTTGTAATAAGAAATCCCGTCCCGATGGGATTTTTTCTATTTATATAAACGATGAAGTTATGAGTAAAGTATCTTATTATACAGCAGAAGGATTAAAAAAGTTAAAAGATGAATTGGAGCACTTAAAAAGTGTAATGCGTCCAAAAGCATCTCAAGATATAGCCGAAGCAAGAGATAAAGGTGATTTATCTGAAAACGCCGAATATGATGCGGCAAAAGAAGCCCAAGGCTTACTTGAAATGAGAATTTCTAAGCTAGAAGAGGTGTATTCAAACGCTAGATTAATCGATGAGTCGCAATTAGACGTTTCTAAAGCATTGGTGCTTTCTAATGTGAAAATCAAAAACCAAAGCAACGGTATGGAAATGACCTATACTCTTGTTGCAGAAAGTGAAGCAGATTTAAAAACAGGAAAAATATCAGTTACTTCTCCAATAGGAAAAGGGTTACTAGGAAAATCTGTAGGCGAAGTTGCTGAAATCACTGTTCCGAATGGTGTTTTGAAATTTGAAATATTAGAAATCACAAGAGATTAAATTTTTTTTAAAGTTTAACCGTTAATTTATTTAATCGGTTAAACGGAAAAACGATTAAACAATTAAACAATTAAACAATGTCAACAATATTTACCAAAATAGTAAACGGAGAAATTCCAAGTTATAAAATTACTGAAGATGCTAATTTTTTGGCATTTTTAGATGTAAATCCAAATGCTAAAGGACATACACTTTGTATTCCGAAGCAGGAAATCAATAAGATTTTTGATATGGATGATGAATTATATCTTGGGTTAATGCAGTTTTCTAAGAAAGTTGCTATTGCTTTAGAGAAAACAGTTCCATGTAAAAGAGTTGGAATGGCAGTAGTAGGACTTGAAGTTCCTCATGCACATGTGCATTTAATTCCGCTTAACGAAATGGATGAAATGCGTTTCCACAATAAAGTATCACTTACTAAAGAAGAGTTTGAAGATTTGGCCAAAAGTATTCAGGCAAATTTGTAACCTAAGATTAGTAAGTTTTTAATAAAATAAAACCACAAATTCAATAAAAGAGTTTGTGGTTTTTTCTTTTTATGAAGGAGCGTTTACTTTGTAATTCAGTTGAATGATTGTTCCTTTGCCTACTTCAGATTGTAGAACTTTTATTTTTCCGCTATGATATTCTTCGACAATTCTTTTTGTTAATGAAAGTCCTAATCCCCAACCTCTTTTTTTAGTTGTAAAACCAGGTTCAAATATAGTTTTAAATTGGTTTTTAGGAATTCCGATTCCAGTATCTGAAACATTTATTTTTACTATATTTCCGTCTTGTTCAATTTTCAATGTCAAATTACCTTTTCCTTTCATAGCATCAATAGCATTTTTCACCAAGTTTTCGATAGTCCAACTATGAAGAATTGGATTAATCATAACCATAATTGGAGTTTTTGGCATCTGAGATGAGAAATTAACTTGTTTTGAAAAACGAGATTGCAGATAATCGTATGTGTTTAATGTTTCCTCTACGATATCCTTGTTTTCAAGTACAGGAGTAGAACCAATCTTCGAGAAACGATCCGTAATAGTTTGTAATCGTTCAATATCTTTCTCAATCTCAGAAGTAATCGATTCATCAATATTTTCAGTCTTCAATAATTCGACCCAACCAATCAATGAAGATAGGGGAGTTCCTATTTGATGTGCCGTTTCTTTTGCCATTCCTGCCCAGAGTTTATTTTGGGTAGCCATTTTTGTACTTTTGTAAAAATTGTATACCAAACCTGCAAATAAGAAAATAATCAATAACAAAGCAACTGGATAATACTTGAGTTTATTCAATAATTCCGAATTGCCATAATAAAGTTCCTGATGTTTTCCTGGAGCATATTCGATTACAATTGCTTCGTTTTCCCGTTTCAATTTGTTTAAAATCGATATTGCTCCCTTTTTATCTTTTATGATAGATTCATCAATATTTATGGCACTTATAATACTATCTTTTTCGGTTAAAATAATAGGAATTGAAGTGTTGTTACTAAATATCTGAAGGGGTAATTCAACATCGCTATTCTCATCAGCGTTAATCAAAGTTTTTTGAGCATTTGCCCAAAGATTCATTTTTAGCCGTTCTTCATTTTTAAAAATCTGAAAAAAGGTATAAGTGTTCCAAAGGATTAAGGAAATAATCAAAAAGGAAGCGCAAATAATGATCCAGCGGGTTGTATTTCTTCTTTCTGAAAAAAACATAAATTAAATTTTGAGGTATAAATATAACGAAATAAACACACTATATATTTTGTATGCAGACAAAGATTTTTATTTTTAAAATGAATAGACTTCTTTTGAAACTTAAACGATTTATGTACTTTTGTTGTCTTCTAAAACGATTAGAAAAATAAAAGTATGATTAGTATTGATCCAAAGGAAATTCCGACAGCAAAATTACAAGGCTATTTACAAAGTGCGGTTGGACCGAGGCCTATTGCTTTTGCAAGTACTATAGATAAAGACGGAAAACCGAATTTATCACCATTTAGTTTTTTTAATGTTTTTAGTGCCAATCCACCAATTTTAGTTTTTTCACCCTCTCGAAGAGTACGTGATAATTCTATAAAACATACTTTAATAAATGCTGAAGCAACACGTGAGGTCGTTATTAATGTAGTTAATTATGATATTGTGCAACAAACATCGTTAGCAAGTACAGAATATGGCGATGGAGTTAATGAATTTATAAAATCGGGATTAACACAGATTCCGTCAGACATAGTAAAGCCGTATAGAGTTAAAGAGTCTCCTGTACAGTTTGAATGTAAAGTAACTCAAATTATTCCGTTAGGAACAGAAGGAGGAGCAGGAAATCTAATTCTTTGTGAAGTAGTTAAAATTCATATTCACGAGGAGATATTAGATGAAAATGGAGCAATAGATCAACATAAAATTGACTTGGTTTCTCGCTTAGGAAGTAATTGGTATTCAAGATCAAATCAAGGACTTTTTGAAGTCGAAAAACCGCTTACAACCCTGGGAATAGGAGTAGATGCTGTACCTGATTTTGTAAAAGCAAGTTCTGTTTTTGATGGGAATGACTTAGGTAAATTAGGGAATATTGAAGCCTTGCCTACAACAGAAGAAGTTAGTATATTTGTGAAAGAAAACTTTTCTGTGAAAGGTGTGTTGAGTTCAGATGATGAGGTTAAAGTGCACCAAGAAGCTAAAAAGTATCTAAATGAAAACGATGTAATATCTGCTTGGAAAGTACTTTTAGCTAAAAAAATAAAAAAATAAATAACAATTAAATAAAAACGGAGATGGAAGTTACAGGAAAAGTAAAAGTTGTTAATCCAGAACAACAAGTTAGTGCATCATTCAAGAAAAGAGAACTTGTAGTTACTACAGAAGAGCAATATCCTCAACACATCATGATCGAATTTACTCAAGATAAATGCGATTTGTTGAGTAATTATAAAACAGGAGATCCAGTAAAAGTTTCAATTAACTTAAGAGGAAGAGAATGGGTTAATCCACAAGGAGAAACTAGATATTTTAATAGTATTCAAGGATGGAGAATCGAAAGATTAGATGCTGCTCCAGCTCAAACACCTCCAATGCCTGCTGCAGAAGCTTTTGCTCCAGCAACAAACTTAAACGAAGACGAACCAGATGATTTACCATTTTAATCAATAGGTTTTGATTTTATAATAAGCAAACCCGGCAATTTTTAAAATTTGTCGGGTTTTATATTTTATTTAGAGATGTATCATTTATCTGAAGTTTTATTTTTTCCACCAGTTTCAGAAGCCAATTATGATGGGGTTTTGGCAATTGGAGGAGATTTATCTACTGAGCGATTGCAATTGGCTTATTGTAGCGGAATTTTTCCTTGGTTTAATGAAGGTGAGCCTATAGTTTGGTGGTCACCTGACCCTAGAATGGTTTTGTTTTTGGATGAATTAATCGTATCCAAAAGTATGCGTAATATTCTTAACAGAAATAGTTTTAAGGTCACGTTCAATCAAAATTTTAGAGATGTAATTTCGAATTGCCAGAAGATTAAACGTGATGGTCAAAATGGAACATGGATTTCTAATAACATGATCGAAGCCTATTGTAAACTTCATGAAATGGGCTTTGCAAAATCGGTTGAGGTATGGGAAAATGATGAATTGGTAGGTGGCTTATACGGAGTAGATTTAGGACATGTTTTTTGTGGAGAAAGTATGTTCTCGAAAGTATCAAATGCATCCAAAGTTGCTTTTATTGCCTTAGTGACTCAATTAAAAAAGGAGAATTATAAACTTTTGGATTGTCAGGTTTATAATCCACATTTAGAAAGTTTAGGTTGTCGTGAAATTGAGCGTGAAGTCTTTATGGAAATTTTAAAATAATGGAAGGATTTAGCATTGAAAATCAGATTATATTTTTAAAATAGTATTTAATTGACTTTAGTCAAAAGCAATGAAGCATTATTAAAATCATACAAAGCGTTGACTAAATCTCGATATTCAGTATATTTTTCTTTCTCTAAATAAGTAAAATTATAAAATTCTTCGACTGTTATTTTTACAGTATTTCCTTCGACTTTTGCGCTAGATTTAAACAAACCGATAACTTCCTTGTTATCGTTTGTAATCTCTTTGTTAAAAGTCAAATTAGCAACATTTTTGACGCTAAAACCTGCTGGGATATTTAAATTGATATAGTTTATATTTTTCTTTGGATAAGATAATACGATTGGGTTTGTTCTATTGATTTCCTGATATAAACTGGCTTGCTTTCCTAAAACTTTTCCAATTGTAATTAAGTTATTTTTTCCTGCATTTTCTATCCATGATTCTTTTACTTTTACATCACTGTTGATAGTAAAAGGTTTTTCAGGAGTATAATTATTTTTATATTCTTTATTCTCAAAATTATATTTCTGGACTTCGACATCAATATCACTAAAAATATTGTTTTTAACAAAATCATTGATTTTATCTTGAGGAATATATTTGACAATATATCTAAAATAAGAAGCAAGATAGCCAGTAAATGTACTTTTTTTATTCACTAAAACCGTTTCCATATCATCGTCAATCGTAATACTACTAGTTATTTCTGTAATATTATCATCCATTAAAACATTTTCGATTTTCTTGAACTCATATGTAACCTGCTTACGAGGTTCTTGATTAAAATAAACAGCATCATTGTTGACAGAAAGAGCACTTGGCTGTCCATAAGGCATCCAGAATTGAAAAGGCGCGAGATATTTTTTTGTTTCGGGAATGTAGATTAAAATTTCCGATAGAGCTTCAGGAATAACATTTTCTTTATCAAATTTGTCGTCAAATTTATCTGTCGAAGCTGCAAATTGATATTTAATTTTAAGATAATCTAAAACATCTTTATAAAAATATAAAACCATATTTGATGTCATCTTTTTGGTTTCGATCACTTTCTTATAATTATACTGTTTGTCAATTTCAATATTCTCTTTTAAAAATGTATCTATGATTTTTATTTTTTCATCAGTTGTAATTGCTGAGTCATTTAATTTTAAATCTTCTACGAAACCTTTAATCATTGATTTAGCATTTACACCATCTGCAAAACTATAAAGAGAATTATAATAGCTGATATAATTATATGCTTTGGATGTGTTAATGAAATAATAAACTTTTGCAAGATTAGCCATATTTGTAGCATTTCTTTCAAACTTATAAGCAGGTAAATTAGATGCTGTGTAAATTGTAGTTTTATCTATACTTTGATTTTTCATTCCATTATAGGCCGCTGTGTATGTATATGCCTGCCCAATTTTATTGATTTGAAATTTAGCGTCAAGAACAGGAATGTCTCTTTGAAAATATTCTGAACCACTAAAATCTGGATAATCTTTTATTACATAATAGTATTCAATAATGTCACCTTTTTCAACACCTTCAAAAGCAAATTGCTTTTCGCTGGTTCCTTGCTTTTCTACAATTCTCTCTTTCGGAAGTTCTTCAATTTTTCCATTAGGTTTAATAACACGGACTCTTAAATCTCTGTAATCTCTTACATAACGATTGTTTATTGCTACTTTATTATATTCACTAATTCCTGTTTCAGATAAAATTTTTATAGCTTGATGTTTTACAATAAAAGCTTTGTAGGCATAGCCTCCCACTTTGTTTTCATAAAGTCTATAGTCTTTTAAAACAACTGCTGGATACGTAGCAAATTCAGCAGGAATTTCTTGAAATTTAGGGACCTCATCCCATTTGTAGTTTTTTACCTCTTCTTCTTGAGCGAATGAAATTTGTGCAAGTAATATGGTGATGAAGAAAATTAGTTTTTTCATTTTTTTATGAGAATAATATTTTGATTGTATTGTTTCGTAATGTTTTTGATAGCAATGTTCCATGTTTCAAAATTGTTTTTCTCAATTAGTAATGTATCCATTGTCATTTCTTGATTTATTATAATCGTATTATTAACTTTTTTGTAGGTTATACTTGCTGTAAAAAAGGCATTAGTGAAATTAAAATTTTCAGGTAAAAAATCTATAGTATATCCTTGTGGGATAACAAATTCATACTCGAAATTATATGATTTTTTGAAGTCATTTTCAAGAGGAGTTTTTCTTTTCTCAACATTAATTCTTGCATCTGAATAAGGGAAGAATAAGATTGGTTTAAAAAGTAGTTGATTGTCTGTTTTTTTAATCCATTTGTCTAATTCAAATTGATATCGGATTTCAAGTGGGATTTGAGATAAATCATCATTTTTAATATCAACATTTGATGTTTGAATATTCTGGATAAAACGTGCAAAATAACCTTTTAACATTTCATTTTTATCAGTTGAAGCTTTATATGTACTAATAAATTGCGTTTTCAAAAAACCATTTAAATTAAAATTTGCTTGACCAATTAATGAATTCGAATTAAATTCTATCTTTAGCTTGCCGTTCGTTTTATTTTGATCAGAAGGGATAACTGGAACGGTGGTAATTTTGTATTTTAAATCGTCTATTTTTGTTAAGGCTTCTTTTCCTTGTATGAATGGAGTTACATTTGGAAATAAAGAGTATTGGCCAGTTGCATCCAAGAACAAGTCTTGGTTGTTAATTCGGGCAACTGTAATCATATGATTGTCTACAATTGGGCTTGGAACATTTTTATAGGTATAATTATTATGGCGAGTTCCAATCCATGCTATATTAGACTCTATACCGGCGTAACGAAGCATTTCATTTAGTAAGTTGGCCATATCCTTACAATCGCCATACTTTTTTTGCAATACAGAAGCTGCTTCTCGCGGAATGTATCCTCCCATTCCGTCTTCAAAAGCAACATAGTTTATTTTACTTTGAACATAATCAAAAATTACTTTAGCTTTGTCAAAATCTTTTGTTAGACCAGTAATCAGTTCTGCTGTTTTTTCTTTTACCTGAGTTTGGTCTTGTTTGTTGATGTCTTTAATTGTTTGTGCGTAGAAACGATAAAGATTATCTATAGTTCCAACAACATTCTGAGTGCCTGAATTATTTTTGTAGTTTTTAATATAAAAAATCAAATGTGGGCTGTAATATGAAAAATTGGGAGAACTACTTTCTTTTTCTTCTTTTTCGATGTTTACCATTTGCCATGAGTAAATTGTAAAATCACCATTAATTTCTTTTGTAAATTCTATGTTTTCATTACTAGTATTACCCTGAATGATGTAGCCAATTTCTATGTCTTTTGAAACTTTTAGAATAACTCTTGATGATTTGCAATCGAGGTAATCTTTGAAATAATAGCTTTCTAAAAACTGAGGTTTTTGATATTCTTTTTTGTATAAAGAATAGGTTTGTGAGCCCTCTTCAATATTTGGAAAAGTGTAATATCTGAATTTCATGTCATGAACAAATATGTTGCCTATTTCACGATCTTCAGTTCCAATATACGAAACTTTATGCTTTTTATTGTTTGGAGAAATACTATAAGCTTCAATGTCAAAAACTTTTTCAAAAGAGTCTGCATAGTTTATTCTGTTTCCTAAAATAGATTTGTCATCTTTATCACCAACCCATCTTTTTTCAGCTGAAGAAAGAATAATTGAAGGAAGATTATTTTTTACAGTAATATTATAGGAAGATTGTTTTTCTGCTATATATGATTTTTGCTTTGTACTTTGGGCTGTACCTGAAAAAAAAACTAAAAAAAAGAAAGGAAAGAAAGATTGTAATTTTTTAATCATTTAGGAATACAATTTGTGGCTTTTAAATAAATTTAACGACAATATTAGTAAATTAAATTAATTTAAAGAGTAATAACCAATAAGTTTTCTTAATTGATTTTTCCTGCTTAAAAATTCAGTTTAGTAAAGTCCCAGTTTAGTGTATTATAAAGGATTAATTCGTTATTTAAAGTTGGTAAATTTAGAATTAATTTTAATGTTTCGTGTGCCATCATAGTTCCAATTATTCCAGGCAATGTTCCTAGAACTCCATTTAAATTACAATTTGGAACGTCTTTAGGATTGGGCATTTCAGGAAATAAATCACGTAAATTTTTACTTCCATTATGGTTAAAAACGGCCACTTGCCCTTCAAATTTTAAAATACTCCCATAAACCAATGTTTTGTTTAAGCTCACACAAGTATCATTAACTAAATAACGGGTTCCAAAATTATCAGATCCATCTACTACAATATCAAAATCGTGTATAATATTAAATGCATTTTCAAGAGTTAGTTTTTCTTCAAAAGGGACAACAGTAATTAATGGATTTAGCTTTTTGACTACAGCTTTAGCAGTTGGAGTTTTGGCTTGACCAATGGTATCTTCAGTATATAAAATTTGGCGATGTAAATTATGAATCTCTATTAAATCAAAATCTACAATACCTATTGTTCCGACTCCTGCGGTTGCTAAATATTGTAAAATAGGACAGCCCAAGCCACCAGCACCAATGACTAGTACTTTAGCTTGTTTTATTTTGTCTTGTCCAATATCACCAATTTCAGGTAACATCATTTGGCGATTATAGCGTAAAAAATCTTGTATAATGCTCATTTTAATTTAGGTCTTAGAGTTAGAAAGTTATGATGTCAAAAGTTAAAAGTCAAACTATAAAGTAAAGTTGAGGGCTTTAAGACTTTTGGTTATATGTTCTATCCCAATCTTTCCAAACGGGTTCATAGCCTGATTTTTTTATGATTTGGGATATTTCTTCAGCAGAACGTTCATCGCTAATTTCAAATTGTTCTAACGATTGTGGATCAACGGCATATCCGCCAGGATTTGTTTTTGAACCAGCACTCATACTTGTTGTTCCAATCGGAATGATATTATTTCTAAATTTTTCATTTTCACGTGTTGATATCGAAATTTCTAAATCTTCATTCCATAATCGGTAAGCACAGATAAGTTGCGTTAAATCTTTGTCATCCATAATAAAGTTAGGCTCGATAATTCCTTCTGCAGGACGTAATCGAGGGAAAGAAACGGAATACTTTGTCTGCCAATATTTTTTTTGGAGATAATCAATGTGCAGTGCATTAAAAAAACTATCTGTGCGCCAATCTTCTAATCCCAAAAGAACGCCTAATCCAATTTTATGGATACCAGCTGTTCCAATTCTATCAGGGGTTTCTAATCTAAAGTCAAAATTTGATTTTTTGCCTTTGGTGTGGTATTTTTTATATACTTCCTGATGATACGTTTCCTGATATACTAAAACAGAATATACGCCAGCTTTATGAAGTTTTTCATATTCTTCAGTAGAAAGTGGCTGAACTTCAACAGAAATAATCGAAAAGTGTTCTCTTATTTGGGTAATTGCATTCAGAAAATAATTAATATTGACTGTATAATTTGCTTCTCCAGTAACCAATAGAACATGATCAAATCCAATGCTTTTTAAAGCTTCAACTTCCAGTTTAATCTCTGAGTCTGAAAGAGTTTTTCGTTTGATTTTATTGTCCAAGCTAAAACCGCAATAGGTACAAATGTTTTGACATTCGTTACTTAAATAAAGGGGAGCATACATCTGAATCGTTTTACCAAAACGTTTCTTGGTTAATGTATGGCATTCTTGAGCCATTTGCTCTAAATAGGGAAGTGCAGCTGGTGAAATTAAAGCAAGGAAATCATCAAGATTTCGTTTGTTTTTAGTCAAAGCACGTTCTACTTCCTGAGGAGAAGTTTGATATATTTTGGATTGGATGGTGTTCCAGTCGTATTGATTAAAAACAGATTTGAATGTATTCATTAGGTTGATTGGTTTCACGCAAATTAAATTTTGTTTACTACTCGATGTATATTGTCTAGAATATTTACACAATTAAAATTGACTAATAACCCCAGTCTTTTATTGGTTAACTTTAAATAAGTATTTAATTGTTTAAAATGAATGGATTTCAATTCTTCCACAGATTTTAATTCAATAATTACTTTGTCTTCAACTAATAAATCTAATCGAAAAGTGATATCTAATTCTACATTATCATATTTAACGGGTAAATTAATTTGTTTAACGATTTTTAATCCATCTTTATTTAATTGATAATATAAAGCACTTTCATAAATTGATTCTAATAATCCAGGACCTAAGGCGTTGTATACTTTAAATATAGCACCTCTTACTTTATATGAAATTTCATTTTCTGACATAATATTGGATTTTATTCTTAAATCAAATTTAATGAAAAATCTTACATTTTAAACAAGCTTTTTCTCGCAGATTTTGCAGATTGAGGAGATTATTTTTGGGCATGTTTCTATTGAAATAAATCTGCTCAATCTGCAAAATCTGCGAGAGATTAAAAATTAATCATATAAAAAAGAAGTCAATGGACTCGAAGCTACTGCTTGATGATATTGCCTTCCTAGTTTAGCCTGATAAGCTTTTCGGCCTGCGATTACAGCTTCTTTAAAGGCTTCAGCCATTAATTCTGGATTTCCTGCTACAGCAATTGCGGTATTAACTAGAACTGCATCGGCACCAAGTTCCATTGCTTTTGCCGCATCTGATGGCGCTCCGATTCCTGCATCGATAATTACAGGAACATTGCTTTGTTCTATTATTATCTCTAAAAAATCTATTGTTTTCAGCCCTTTATTACTACCAATAGGAGAGCCCAAGGGCATAACTGCAGCTGTTCCTACATCTTCAAGACGTTTGCATAAAACAGGGTCAGCGTGAATGTAGGGTAGAATAATGAAGCCTAGTTTTGCTAATTCTTCGGTAGCTTTTAGAGTTTCGATAGCATCGGGCATTAAGTATTTAGGATCAGGATGAATTTCGAGTTTTAGCCAGTTGGTTTCAAGTGCTTCACGTGCTAATTGCGCGGCAAATATTGCTTCTTTTGCATTTCTAGCACCCGATGTATTTGGTAATAAATTAATTCTCGGATGTTTTAAATGTGATAAAATAGCATCGGTTTCAGTTTCTAAATCGATGCGTTTTAAAGCAACCGTAACTAATTCACTTCCCGAAGCCAAGATCGCTTTTTCCATTTCCAGATTGGATCCAAATTTTCCAGTTCCTAAAAATAAACGGGATTCGAGGAGTTTATTGCCTATTTTAAATGATGACGTTTGCATATAATTTTTCGTTAAGTTGTGTAATAAGTTCTCCTTTCTCAGAGCTTTTAGTAATTACTCCAGAAACAGCAACGCCATAGATTCCAGTTTCTATTAATTTGTCAATATCATCTATGATAATTCCGCCAATGGCATAAATTGGAATTTCGAGATGATTAGCTTTTAATTTTTGAAGAATTTCATAATAGCCTTCAAAGCCTAAAATTGGACTTAGTTTTTCTTTGGTTTTTGTAAATCGAAGAGGGCCAAGGCCAACATAATCACAGCCGTTTTGGATATGATTTAAAATATCTTCGAATGTATTGGCTGTTCCTCCTATGATTTTAGTATTCCCTAATACGGCTCGAGCTTCTTCTATTTTTGTGTCAGAAAGTCCTAAATGAACTCCATCGGCTGCAATTTGTTGAGCTAGATAGACATTGTCATTTACAATGAAATTGGCGAGATACTCTTCGCATAAAAATTTTACTGCTTCTGCTAAAGCAAAAGAGTTTTTGACGCTTTGATTTTTAAAACGCATTTGAATCCAATCACAGCCATTATCAAGAGCTTCATGAATATTGTATAATTGTTCTTCGATTGTGTTTCCTTGAGATATATATTGTAGTTTATTATACATGATGGTAACCGATTAAAGTTGAAGTTGAATTCAGATATTTTTCAATATAAATTTTAGCATTGGCACAAGCAAATCTCATTTCCTGACCTAAAGCTAAATTGGCAGTTATTGCTGCAGAGAGTACGCATCCTGAGCCATGTTTCGGATAACATTTGGTGTTATTTGGTGAAAGCTCAAAAATTTCATTTTGACTATATAGATAATCAGTTCCAATTGCCTTGGTATTATGTCCGCCTTTTAATAAAATAGCGGTTGGGATTTTTTTATCTAATAGATTGTCTTTAAAATCGAAATCAGGAAATAGGTTTTTTATTTCATTATAATTAGGTGTAATCAAATCGATTTCAGCAAATATCTCGATTAAATCGGATTTGTTTTCGATTGTGATAAAATCAAATTCGGTAGTAGATTTTAAAACCGTATCCCAGATTATTTGCGTTGCAGGCGAAAGCTTTTTTATACAGAAAATAATTTCTTTTAAATAACTGAGAGAAGGAACAATTCCGATTTTTACGGTTTTTATATCATAATTTCCGAATAGTATTTTTATGGAACGTAACACAAAATCAAGCGATGTCCATTCTATTTCAAAGAATTCTTTTTCTGTCTGAATTGTATTTCCTGTATTTATGGCAAGTCCAGCCACATGATGTAGCTCAAAAGTTTTGCAATCTGCCAAAACTCCAGCGCCACCAGAAGGATCAAAACCAGCTATTGTAAGTACGAAAGGGCGATTCTCTGGCATGATTTAAAATTTTTAATTGGATTTTCAGTATTCCAAATAGTTCCTAATAAAGCAACATTGTCAAAACCATTTGTCAGCGGGGTTTCTATATTTTCAGCATTAATTCCGCCTAAAGCAATTAGTTTAGTTTTAGTATTGGTTCTGTCTTTTATGGATTCAAATAAATCAGTTTTAGGAAAATAGTCCGCCTTTGAAATACTTGGGTAAACTGGACTCAAAAAAGCATATTCAAATTCGGGAGCTAATGAATTAAAACCTGTAATTGAATGTGTTGAAGTCGATAAATGGATCTCTCTGTTTTTATATTTTTCTAGAGTGATTCTTCTTCTTGTCTCTTCTGTAAAGTGAATTCTGTTAATCTTAAATATTTCTATTAATTCATGATGACTGTGCAATACTAATCGAGGGCGGAATTCAGGATTTATCTGTGCTATAAATGAAATCATTTCCTTAAGTGAATATTCAGGTTTTCGAATATGAAATAAATGTAATCCTTCCTCAAAAAGAGAATGGATTACATTTATTTCGTTTGCTATTGCAGTTGGATTTGATAGAACTATCATAATCTTTCTCTTTTACTCTATTTTTTGTTTTTTCTATATTTCTGAAATTAAATATAAATCTCTTTTCCTTGTTCGATAAACTCTTCTGATTTCTCCTGCATTCCTTTTTCGGCGGCGGCCACATCACGAATTTCCTGAGATATTTTCATAGAGCAGAATTTTGGACCGCACATAGAGCAGAAATGAGCAATTTTTGCACCTTCGGCAGGAAGTGTTTCATCGTGAAATTCTCGTGCTGTATCAGGATCTAATGATAAATTAAACTGATCTTCCCATCGGAATTCGAAACGTGCTTTACTTAATGCGTTGTCACGATATTGTGCTCCTGGATGTCCTTTGGCTAAATCGGCAGCATGAGCTGAGATTTTATAAGTGATGACTCCATCTTTCACATCTTTTTTGTTTGGTAAGCCTAAATGTTCTTTTGGGGTAACATAACACAACATTGCACAACCGTACCAACCAATCATTGCAGCTCCTATAGCCGAGGTAATATGATCATAACCAGGTGCGATATCTGTGGTTAATGGTCCAAGAGTGTAAAATGGAGCTTCATTACAATGTTCTAATTGTTTGTCCATGTTTTCTTTAATCATATGCATTGGCACGTGACCAGGACCTTCAATAAATACCTGAACATCATGTTTCCAAGCAATTTTGGCTAATTCTCCAAGAGTTTCTAATTCGGCAAATTGTGCAGCATCATTCGCATCGGCAATAGAGCCTGGGCGAAGGCCATCTCCTAAAGAAAAAGCTACGTCATATTGTTTCATGATTTCGCAGATTTCCTCAAAATGAGTATATAAGAAGTTTTCCTTATGATGAAATAAACACCACTTTGCCATTATAGATCCACCACGAGAAACAATTCCTGTAACACGTTCGGCAGTAAGATGTATGTAACGTAATAAAACACCTGCATGAATGGTGAAATAAGAAACTCCTTGTTCTGCTTGCTCAATAAGAGTATCGCGGAAAACTTCCCAAGTTAAATCTTCTGCAATTCCTTTTACTTTCTCTAAAGCTTGATAAATAGGAACTGTCCCAATTGGTACTGGCGAGTTACGAATAATCCATTCTCTGGTTTCATGAATGTTTTTTCCTGTAGATAAGTCCATGATAGTATCGGCTCCCCAGCGACAAGCCCAAACGGCTTTTTCAACTTCTTCTTCGATGGTAGAAGTCACAGCGCTATTACCAATATTGGCATTTATTTTCACCAAGAAATTACGGCCTACGATCATAGGCTCGCTTTCGGGATGGTTAATGTTATTTGGAATAATAGCACGACCAATGGCTACTTCACTTCGTACAAACTCAGGGGTTATTTTGCTTTTTGGAGTATTTGCTCCAAAACTATGACCAGCATGCTGGCATTGCATAGCTTTAGTCTGTTCATTTAATAACTCAATACGTTGGTTTTCGCGAATGGCGATATATTCCATTTCGGGAGTAATGATTCCTTGTTTGGCATAATAAAGTTGCGTAACGTTCGCCCCTTTTTTGGCACGTTTTGGCTGATGTAAATATTCGAAACGCAAGTGATTTAAACTCTCATCGTTTAATCGCATTTGTCCATAATCGGAACTAATTTCGTCTAGAATTTCTACGTCATTTCGATCTAGAATCCATTCTTCTCTTAAACGAGGCAATCCTTTTCGAATGTCGATTTGGATATTTGGATCGGTGTATGGCCCTGATGTGTCATAAATTGTTACAGATGGATTTTTTTCGATACCGCCATTAGAAAGTCTGGTATCGCTAAGTGCTACCTCACGCATGGCTACTTTTATAGGATGTATTTCTCCGTTTACATATACTTTATTGGAGTTGGGAAAAGGAGTTCTGGAAATTTGTTCTTCTGTAGTCATAGTATTTTGTTTCAAGTTTCAGGTTTCAAGTTTGGCCTTGATTGTGGTTTTTTTGCGTTTGTTTTTTCCGTAGAGGCACACAGCAGTGCGTCTACACATGATATATCAATTGGAATTTGGAATTTTAAAAAAAATGGAATTTGACTTTTATCCACCTTGAGTGGCAGAAATAATTAAAATTTCGTCAGTTTCTTGTACGTGAAATTCGTTCCAGTTGAGTTTTGGAACGACAGTATTGTTTACGGCAACGGCAATTCCGTTTTGTTTGTTCGGAATTTCGAGATCGAGCAATGCCTGAACGCTAAGAGTTTCAGTATTGAATTGTTTGGTTTGTTGATTGATTTTTAGTTCCATTCCTTCAGAATTTAGTATATAGTTATACTTTAGGAATGGCTACTATTACGCATAAAAATGCGCGCAGAAGTCATCTTACTTTTCCCTACGCTAGTATGAACTAGATCAGGTTCAGAGGGTAAAATCTCAGCCTACTTTATTGTAGACACCCCTAAAGTGTGAAGCAAATGTATGAAAAAAATGTTTTGGAACTATAAA
This sequence comes from Flavobacterium sp. EDS, assembly GCF_020991525.1. Classification (NCBI taxonomy): domain Bacteria; kingdom Pseudomonadati; phylum Bacteroidota; class Flavobacteriia; order Flavobacteriales; family Flavobacteriaceae; genus Flavobacterium; species Flavobacterium sp. EDS. Next base: position 50,179 of record NZ_JAJMOZ010000012.1, on the reverse strand, counting down.
AGTTTCAAGTCTCGAGTTTCAGGTTTATCAAAGAAGACTGAAAACGGCAACTGAAGACTCTTTTATTTTGTTCGCGTCCAGCAATCTTCGACATGGTCATTGATCATTCCAGTAGCTTGCATATGTGCATAAATAACGGTTGAGCCTACAAATTTAAATCCTCTTTTTTTTAAATCTTTGCTAATCGCATCAGAAAGTGGAGTAGTGGCTGGAACATCTTTTAGGGTTTTCGGATTGTTGTCGATGGGTTTTCCATTAGTAAATTTCCAGATATAGTCAGAGAAACTTCCAAATTCCTCTTGTATTTTTATAAACGCTTGCGCATTGCTAACCGCCGAATGTATTTTTAATTTGTTTCGGATTATTCCTGTGTCTTGTAATAACGATTCAATTTTATCTTCAGAATATTGTGCCATTTTTTTGTAATCGAAATTATCAAAAGCAATTCTAAAATTCTCTCTTTTGTTTAATATTGTTATCCAACTTAATCCAGCCTGAAAGGTTTCTAGAATTAAAAATTCAAATAATGATGCATCGTCGTAAACAGGAACACCCCATTCTTCATCGTGATATTTTTTATATAAATCACTTGCTGAGCACCAGCCACATCTTATTGGTTCCATTTTTTATTTCAAATGTATAAAAAAACCTCAAATTTTGTGAATTTGAGGTTTAGTATGATTGTATTTCGGGTGAAATTATTTTCTTTTTAATACTACAACGTATATTTCTACTACTTTTCCTTGAGGGTCGGTATGTATGTATTTTAATTTAAGTGTAGATTTATTTAGTTCTAAAATTTCTGCTATAACAGCTTCGTCATCATCATAAGCTGTGTATTTTGTTGTTAGTGAATTACCTTCTTTTGACCAAGTTCCACTTTCACTAAAAGTAGCACATTCCGAGTCATTAAACTCTGAATAGGTTTCTGTGTAAGTACCATTATTAAGGAATGTTATAGTGTTTTTATCGCAACCACCTTCATTGCTAATTGGCGTTAAAGTCTCTACACCATCAACGATTAATCCTTCATGTGTAGCTTCCCAAGTTGATTCAATAGAATTGTTGTCATCATCATTACTGCATGATGAAATAGATAGACTTAGAGTTACCATTAATAAAATTAAAATGTAATTTTTTTTCATTTTATCTTTTTTTTATTGTTAAAATTAATGTGTAAAACTAGTATTTAAATAGGTAAGTTAAAATAAATAAACAGGTTTTTATGGGTTAATTTATTAAATAAAAGCTAGTTTATTGATTATGTGTGTGTTGTTTATTTTCCAATTTTCCAATGGTACCCTTTAACTGAAGGAATATAGGCCGAGGTTCCAATAATTATTAAGTCGTTATAGATTTTTTTGTTGTGTTTTATCCCAATAGCTTTTCCAGAGGTATGCATTTTATTGGCTTCAAATTTGATTTTTATTCGGGCATCGGCAAATTTGGCATCCGAAATCTTTTCGATAAACCAAGTAGAATTCCATTTGATATCGATTTCATCTTCGGCAGTTTTTGTTATGCTTTTGATTAATTTAACACCGTCTTTTGGGATATTATGATTCTCAATAAGTTCTTTTTGTGTTAGCGTTTCTCCTGTTTTGCAAGTTGATAATAATTTTTTGAAATAAGTAAAACCTTTAAGTTTTTCGGTTTCGATACTTTCTATTCCGATGCTATCTTTTGATGAGATTGTTTCTTCTGTGATCGTTTTATTATTTTTTATATTTCCTGATGCAACTATTGTTTTAGTAATTGAATCTTTAACAGAAGTTATAGTTTCTATTGCACTGTTAGAAATATTTTTTATTTTTTCAGTAACATTTGATGTTGATTGTAATAATTGTTTTCTATCATTTTTATTACAGCTAGACAAGAAGCATATAATTAAAATAAATAAAATGGTATTGTAATTTTTCATGCGGTTTAATTCTCTTTTTTTTCTTTTGGATGATCTTCTTCCAGGTATTTTTTAATTAAATGATGTCCAAGATAAATTAATGGAGTTAATAAAACTGCAACAGTAAGTTTAAATGTGTAACCAGTAAGTCCTGATGAAATAAAAGTGTCAAAATCTATTTTTCCGGGTAACCAAAACGCAATTCCTAATACAATAAAAGAATCGAATAATTGAGATATTACAGTTGATCCAGTAGTTCTAAGCCAAATTTTCTTTTCACCTGTTCTTTTTTTGAAAAACCAGAATATCCAAACGTCTATTAGTTGTGATGCCATAAACGCAATAAGACTCCCTACAATAATCCACATGCTTTGTCCGAATACAGCTTGAAATTGTTCGTCATTTACAGGACTTATTCCTTTTGCGGCCGGAATTACTATTGCCATAAATAATATAATAAAGGCATAAGCAATTAAACAGGCTGTTATGAGTGACAGTTTTTTAACCCCTTTTTCTCCAAAATACTCATTGATTAAGTCGGTAGTTAAAAAAACGACTGGCCAAGGCAAAATTCCGATACTCATTACAAATGGACCAATTTGAATTAGTTTCCCTCCAATTAACTCAGCCACAACGGCATTGGTGATAAAAATTCCTGCAAGAATTACAAAGACAACCTCTTTTTTGGTCTTAAACATAAATAAAGTTTTACGTTTCAAATTTAAGATATTATTTGGAGTATTCATTTTTATGAAAAATATAGTTGATATCTGTTTTATGAGTGCTTTTTCTCTGTTTGTTAAAATCGACTGATAGTTGTATTTGATTGTTATATTTGCTTTTAATGTTTTAAATAATGCACATGAAAAAAATTGTAACAATTCTAATTATGGCTACTTCTTTAACTTCTATTCAGGCGCAAACAAATTCGACTAATCCATTATTACAAAAATGGACTGGCCTTTATGGTGGCGTACCTGCTTTTGGAGAATATAAAATTGCCGATTTTAAGTCTGCTTTTGATGTTGCTATTAAGCAGAAAAAAGAGGAGATTGATGCTATAGCAAATAACCCAAAGCCTGTAACTTTTGATAATACTATTGCTCAACTGGAGCGATCTGGGAAAACGTTGTCAAGAGTTATGACGGTTTATGGGATTTATTCTTCGAATATTAGTACTCCAGAATTTACATTGGTAAAAAAGGATATTGAGCCTTTATTAGCGATGCAATCTACTGATTTTTATCAAAATAGAAAGTTGTTTGGTAGAATTGAAAAACTTTATAATTCTTCTGATAAAAAGAAATTAACTAGTGAACAACAAAGACTTATTTGGGTTTATCATACAGAATTTAATAAGCAAGGAGCTAATTTAAGTGATGCTGATAAGGCAAAAGTTGGAGCAATCAACAAACAATTATCAACTCTGTTTTCACGATTCAGTCAAAACTTACTGGCTGAGGAAAATGATCAATATGTTGCATTATCAACTGAAACCGATTTTGATGGTTTGCCAGATGAAATAAAGAAAGCAGCTATGGCTCAAGCCAAAGAAAGAAAGCTTTCTGCAATGGGATGTATTGCAAATACACGCTCTTTTGTGGAGCCTTTTTTGACTTTTTCTACCAATAGAGAATTGAGAGAGAAGGTGTGGAGAATGTTTATAAACAGGGGAGATAATGGTAATGAATATGATAATAAATCGACTTTAGTCGAAATATTACAGCTCCGTGCTACAAAAGCAAAACTTTTGGGGTATCCTACTTTTGCACATTGGAATTTAACTAATCGAATGGCTAAAACTCCTGAAAGAGCGATGGCTTTGATGGAGGCTGTTTGGGAGCCAGCTGTAAATCAGGTTCACAAAGATGTTGCAGACATGCAAAAGATTGTTGTAGCGGAAGGTGGTAAGTTTGAAATAGAGCCTTGGGATTATCGCTATTATGCTGAAAAGGTTAGAAAAGCGAAATACGATTTAGATCAAAATGAGGTTAAAGAATATCTTCAACTTGAAAAATTGCGTGAAGGAATGTTCTGGGTTGCAGGTGAATTATTTGATTTAAAATTTAAACAAATAACAGATGTTCCAGTTTATCATCCAGATGTAAGAGTTTGGGAGGTATCCAATTTAAAAACTGGTAAAGTAGTAGGTTTATGGTATTTTGACCCTTATGCGCGTAAAGGAAAACGTTCTGGTGCATGGATGAATGCGTATAGACAACAACAAAAATTAGATGGTGATGTTCTTACGATTGTTTCTAATAATAGTAATTTTATTAAGGGGAATGATAATGAGCCAGTTTTGATTTCATGGACAGACGCAACGACTTTATTTCATGAGTTCGGACATGCATTACATGGTTTATGTTCGAATGTTACTTATCCAACTCTTTCAGGAACAGCTGTAGCTAGAGATTACGTAGAGTTTCCATCTCAAATCTTAGAGCGCTGGTTAGAAACTCCAGAAGTGTTGAATAAATTTGCTTTAAATTATAAAACAGGCAAGCCTATTCCAAAAGACTTGGTAGATCGTATTGCAAAAGCGGCGACATTTAATGAAGGATTTTCTACCGTAGAAACAATTTCAAGTTCACTTATAGATATGAAATTGCACTTAGCAGGAGCTGTAGCTATTGATCCTACTGTCTTCGAAAAAGAAACATTGGCAAAATTAAAAATGCCTAAAGAAATCGTGATGCGTCATCGTATTCCGCAATTCGGACATATTTTCTCAAGTGATGGGTATGCAAGTGGATATTATAGTTATTTATGGGCAGATGTTATTAGTGCAGATGCATATGAAGCATTTACTGAGGCAAAAGGACCATACGATAAAGAGGTAGCAAAGAGGTTACATGATAAGATCTTTAGTGTTGGTAATACAACTGATCAAGAGGAAGCTTATAAATCTTTCAGAGGACATAATCCTGAGATTAATGCTTTAATGAAAGCAAGAGGTTTTGATGTTTCTGTCACAAAATAAAAATAATGATGGATTTTGAGACTCCATCATTTTAATTCATATCAATATTGTGATATGATTTAAACTAAAAAAGGTTGGAAGAAATTCCAACCTTTTTTATATGTAATTTAGAATATAGATTATCCTAAAGAAACTCTTTTGAAACCTGTAATTTCAACGTTGAATTCTTTAACATAATCACCAACTTTTTTACTATCATCTTTGATGAAATTTTGATCTAATAAAGCTTTTTCTTGATCTAAAGTAGTATTGTCAGAGATGAAACGTTGAATTTTTCCTGGAATAATTTTGTCCCAAATTTGTTCTGGTTTACCTTCAGCTTTTAATTCAGCTTTAGCATCTTCTTCAGCTTGCTTTAAAACTTCTTCAGTTAATTGAGAGAAAGAAATATATTTAGGAACATTTTTTAAAGTTTTCCCTAAACGTTTAGCTTCTTCATTATCTTTTTCGATTACAGCAATACGAGCAGCAAGTTCAGATTCAACGAAAGCAGGATCAAAATCTTTGTAAGATAATGTATCAGCTCCCATAGAAGCAACTTGCATAGAAACATCTTTAGTTAAAACTTCAGCGTTAGGAATTGCAGCAGAAATTGCAGTTAATGCAGCAATTTTGTTAACGTGAACATAAGATCCAACGAAAGCACCTTCTAAAATTTCAAAACCACCGATTTCGATTTTTTCACCAATAACTCCAGTTTGCTCGATTAATTTTTCAGCAACAGTCATTCCGTTGAAATCTGAAGCTAAGAATTCTTCTTTAGAAGAGAAATTGATTGCTTTTTCTACTAATTCTTTAGCTAAAGTTACGAAAGCCTCATTTTTACCTACGAAATCAGTTTCGCAGTTTAAAGTGATGATAACACCTTTAGTTTTGTCAGCATTAATAAAAGAAACAGCAGCTCCTTCAGAAGACTCACGGTCAGAACGGTTAGCAGCAACTTTTTGTCCTTTTTCTCTAAGGTTTTGTATAGCTTTATCGAAATCTCCTTCAGCTTCAACTAAAGCTTTTTTACAGTCCATCATTCCGGCACCTGTAACTTGTCTTAATTTATTTACGTCTGCAGCAGTAATTGTTGCCATATTGTATATTTTTTTATGAGTTAAAAGTAAAAATTCCAATCTTTAAATCTCAAATTCCAATTTTATCAAATTATCAACATAATGTTTCTAACTTTTTTATGGGATTTGGAATTTAAAAATTGGAATTTAAAAGTTTATTTATTCTTTTGTTTCAGCAGGAGCTTCAACAGCTTCAGCAGCTGGAGTTGCTTCTTCTGTAGCAGGCAATAAGTCAGCCTCTTTGTCAGAACCTCTGTCAGAAAGACCTTCAACGATTGCAGCTGTAACTAAAGATAAAATTTTATCAATTGATTTAGAAGCATCATCATTTGATGGGATTACATACTCTACTTCTCTTGGATCAGAGTTAGTATCCACCATTGCAAAAACTGGAATGTTTAATTTTTGTGCTTCTTTTATTGCGATATGTTCAGCTTTAATATCTACTACGAACAATGCTGCAGGTAGTCTAGACATGTCTGCGATTGAACCTAAGTTTTTCTCTAATTTAGCACGAAGACGATCTACTTGTAAACGCTCTTTCTTAGAAAGTGTCATGAAAGTACCGTCTTTCTTCATTTTATCAATAGTAGCCATTTTTTTAACAGCTTTACGGATAGTCACGAAGTTAGTTAGCATTCCACCAGGCCATCTTTCAGTGATATAAGGCATGTTTGCAGCTTTTGCTTTATCAGCAACGATGTCTTTAGCTTGTTTTTTGGTAGCAACGAATAATATTTTTCTACCTGATGCAGCAATTTTTTTCAAAGCTTCATTAGCCTCTTCAATTTTTGCTGCAGTTTTATATAGATTGATAATGTGAATACCATTACGCTCCATATAAATGTAAGGAGCCATGTTTGGGTCCCATTTTCTAGTCATGTGTCCAAAGTGAACACCTGCTTCTAGTAATTCTTTTACGTCTATTTTGTTTGCCATTTTTGTACTAGTTTACGTTCTGTTGATTAGCAATGCATAAATGGCGGTTTCCCAGGCTTTATACATTTAGATGCTAAACTATTTCCTACCTCGATAGGAGAGCAACAACAACTGTGTTTTTTAAATTCAATAATAATTGATATGTCTTGCTCGTAATGAACAAGACAGGTAATATTAACGTTTAGAGAATTGGAATCTCTTACGAGCTTTCTTCTGACCGAATTTCTTACGTTCAACCATTCTTGGATCTCTTGTTAATAAACCTTCTGGTTTTAAGATAGCTCTGTTTTCAGCATTTACTTCACACATAACACGTGCTAATGCCATTCTTACAGCTTCTGCTTGACCAGTTGAACCACCTCCGTAAACGTTTACTTTCACATCAAAGTTGTTTACATTTTCTGTCATAGACATTGGTTGTAAAACTTTGTATTGCAAAGTTGCAGTTGGGAAATAGGTTGCGAATTCTTTTTTGTTTACAGTGATTTTTCCTGTTCCTTCTGAAACATAAACACGTGCAACAGCGGTTTTTCTTCTACCGATTTTGTGAATAACTCCCATTACTTAAGATCGTTTAGGTTAACAGTTCTAGGTTTTTGAGCTCCTTGTTTGTGCTCAGATCCTACAACAACATTTAAATTTCTGAAAAGTTCAGCTCCTAATTTGTTCTTAGGTAACATTCCTTTTACTGCTTTTTCTACTAATAATGCAGGGTTTTTTGATTGCAATACTTTAGCAGTTAAAGTTCTTTGTCCTCCTGGGTAACCTGTATGACGCATGTAAATTTTGTCATCCATTTTTGTACCTGTAAGGTTAATTTTTTCTGAGTTGATAACAATTACGTTATCTCCACAGTCAACGTGCGGTGTGTAACTAGGCTTGTACTTACCTCTTAAGATCATTGCAACCTTTGAAGCAAGACGTCCTAAGTTATGACCTTCAGCGTCAACAACAATCCACTCTTTAGTTACAGTGGCTTTGCTAGTTGAAACCGTTTTGTAGCTTAATGCGTCCATAATATTATTTTAATTAAACATTCCATCCCCAATAAAGGGGTTGCAAAAGTACAATTAATTATTTTAAATACAAATACCTTAAAAGATTATTTTAACTGCTGAAAATCAGGAGGTATCTTTTTATTTAAAAGAATAAAAAAACCAGCTTTACAATTAAGTAAGCTGGTTTTGATATTTTAGAGTAAATTTTGTTAGACAATAAACAAATTTGCTATGTCTACAACCTGTTGCGTAGTAAGGGGTTCATCATAGGCTTCTGAGCCTGCAGCGGCTCCAAATAAGGTAGCAGTATTATATCCTGCTTGTACAGTTAACTCTTCTCCATTGTATACAGCTTGAGTTTCAACAGGCATCCCTGCGCCTCTCTCATTGCCACTTATCCATCCTTTAAGTCCACGTAATCGTCGTACTTCTGATGCATGACGTGCTTCTACGGAATGTATTTGCAGTGCAGCGGTTAATAAATCAGGTGTAGAAATTAAATTTCCTGCCTGACCTTTATAAGCTCTTACTCCTGTATCTTCAAAGGCTTGTGCCAATGCCAGAAATGTTGGATAGTCATTAAATGGGTCAAATGCTCCGCCAACTGTAAAATCAAAAGTAGGCTTGGGAACAAAATTGGCACTTGCTGGTCCACCTAGTCCTGCAATCAAAAATTTAACGTGGTCTGATTCGTGTGCGGCAATTTGTTGAAAAACTTTTAAATCACGCCCACCATTTTCAGATGCTGGAATAACTCCAAAATCTAATGCCATGGCATAAAATTCGTCTTCTAAATATTCTAATGTTAATGCAAATTGTAGTGCACCTATAGGAGTTGCTGGAGTTGCAGTTATATCTTTGGCTAAAGCTTTATTAGCTAATGAAGATAATCCAAACGGAATTGAGGCGATTGCCAAGGTTTTTCCGATATTTCCAAATTGTGTAAAGCTATCTCTTCTTGAACCTGTACTTCTCATTACTCTTTCGTCAGCAAAGGTTTCTATAAATTTTAATATATTCATAATTTCTAAGATTTAAATGGGTTTGGATTATGGTAAATACTTGGCTGTAAATGGAGTTGTTATAAAACTTCCAGCAATAGGTAAAATTTTAGATGGGTCTTTAGCTACATCTAATCCAGTTGTAGGATTTACAATATCGTCACCTGCAAAATCTGCAGAATTAGGGTTGATTAGACTTCTAATAGCCGATGCGTGTCTTGCCTCTACAGAAACAATTTTGCCTGCTAGTACTAAATAGTCAGGACTCTTAATTAGTTTTCCTGCACCATTATATGCAGCGACTCCTGTGTCTTCGAGTGCTTTGGCAGTAGCAAGTACTTCGGTACGACTGTTAAAGTTCATTGATCCATAATTAAAAGCCAAACTAGGAAGTAATTGTGTGCTTGGGTTAGGAAGGGCTCCTGTTAAAGCAGCTTTAAAAAAATCTCTATGAATTACTTCGTGATGATACAAGTCGGTAAGTACTTGTTTTTCGATATCGTTAAAAACAGAGTTAAAACTCGATGCATTTACAACTTTAGTGTAAAAGTCTGCTTCTAATTGTTCTAAGGCATATGCATATGTTAATACACCAAAATCTCCAGAACCTAAGTCGAAGATGCCGTTTCTAATTCCGGGTAGTGTGGTGTCGTAAATAGGCATGTCTTCGTTGTCATCGTGGCTACATCCAGCCAAAAGTAAGCCAGTAGTAACAAGTGTTAGGCCACTGATCTTAAGGAAACTCCTTCTGTCGTTGAGTAAGGGGTTAACTTCTTGGATTTTAACTTCGTTTTTCATAATTCAATTTCTTTAAAGTGGTTATTAATAGTAATTATAATCATGCGTAAATAGTTATAAACGAAATTTTTAGGAAGGCGGTTTTAAAATATTGCTTTTTTTTATTTTTTATTTAAATTGTTTTACGGAGTAGGTGCAATTACTTGAAAGTTTAATACATGTTTTGTCTGTTTTTTGTTTTAATTTCCGTAATTCTACTATATTTGTATTAATTCAATAAAATTATCTTAAATGAAAGCTAAAGCAACTCTAAAACAAATCGCAAAAGAACTTAATGTTTCCGTGTCTACAGTTTCTAAGGCACTTAATGATAGTCCTGAAATTAGTGAGCAGACTAAAATAAAAATTAAAGAGTATGCCAAACTAAAAAATTACAAACCGAATGTTATTGGTTTGAATTTAAAAAACCGTAAAACAAAAACGATTGGGGTTATTATACCTAATATATTAAACTCATTTTTCGCTAAGGTTTTTAGTGGTATCGAAAAAGTAGCAGATAAAAAAGGATATAATGTAATTACATGTATTTCGAATGAGTCTTTGGAAAAAGAAATTCATACACTCGAAATGTTGAGTAACGGAACGATTGATGGTTTTATATTATCAGTTTCTGAAGAGGCACAAAAATTACAAGAATACAATCACTTTAAAGAAATTATAAATGACGGAACGCCAATTGTAATGTTTGATAGGATTGCAGAAGGTGTAGAGTGTGATAAAGTGATAGTTGATGATTTTGATTCCGCTTTAAATTCAACGCAGCATTTAATTAATTTAGGATGCAAAAATATCGCCTTAATTTCTTCAGTAGATAACTTAAGTGTTGGGAAGTTGAGAGCTGATGGATATCTAAAAGCTTTAGAGAATAATAATATTCCTGTAAATGAGAATATCATTCTTCGTACCGATTCAGAGGAAGATATGAAAAGTAAAATTGATGCTATTTTTGACCATAAAATCGATGCTATTTTTGCTTTAGATGAAAATGATTCAGTAGCAGCTTTAAGAGTTAGTTTGAAAAAAGGATATAGAGTTCCAGAAGATATATCAATAATAGGTTTTGCTGATGGAATTTTGGCTTCAAGACGATTATCACCAAGTTTAACAACGATAAGTCAACACGGAATAGAAATTGGGGAAGTTGCTGCCAAACGATTAATCTCAAGATTAGAAGAAAAAGAAGGGGAAAGCAGTGATTACGAAACGATAGTAATCAAAACCAAACTGAAAGAAAGGGAGTCATCAAGAAAATCTAAATAAAAAAAAATCCATTAGCTCAGCTAATGGATTTTTTTATTATTATTTAACTTTCCCAAGTAATTTGATCAAGATTTCCTTTTTCATTTGTTTTAACTACTAAAAGTTGATCACAAGGTTCTCCATCAATATCTATCGAATAGTCAAAGACTCCATAATAGGTTGTGTTGTATTTACCATCAGGATAAAGCCCAACTCTATTTAGTTTTAATTCATTGAGAAGTAAAATCTCTTTTGAAGTATTTGTGTTATCTAAGTCTATGATTTTTGATATCTCAACTTGCTCAAGTTCATCAAAATAAAAGTTTATATAGTCTCGAGTTTCCCCATCTTCTTCTTTTAAATCATCTTCAATATAAGACCTATTCTGTTTGTCAAATTTCTTGATGTTTTCAAGGAAAATTTTAATTGTTTCTATTGAGGGTTGGTCAATTGAATCATTTTCAAAGTTTAAATCAATACTTATTTTTGTATCGTTAAAATCAACTTCTACGGAATAGTATTCTTTTAACTCTTGTGAATTGATTCCTTCAAAGTATGGAAAGTTATAATTTATCATTTTAAGTTTTTAAAATATTAATGCGCCTCTAACCAATCTCTACCCATGCCTAGTTCTACTTCTAATGGAACTGCCATTGTAAATGCATTTTCCATTTCGTGTTTAATCATAGGCTGTATTTTTTCAAGTTCATCGTTGTGTACGTCAAATACAAGCTCATCATGTACTTGAAGTAGCATTTTAGATTTCCAGTTTTCGTCTCTTAGTTTTTTATGAATATTAATCATCGCAATTTTAATAACATCGGCAGCACTTCCTTGAATTGGAGCGTTTACAGCATTTCTTTCGGCTCCGCCACGTACAATTGCGTTTTGTGAATTAATGTCTTTTAAATAACGACGACGGCCCAGAATAGTTTGAACATAGCCATTCTCTCTTGCAAAATCTATTTGCTCCTGAATGTATGATTTTAATCTTGGATATGTTTTATAGTATGCTTCGATTAATGTTGCACTTTCGCTTCTAGATAGCGAAGTTTGATTACTTAAACCAAAAGCTGAAACACCATAAATAATACCAAAGTTTACTGTTTTAGCATGGCTACGTTGTTCACGGGTTACTTCTTCCAGAGCTACATTAAATACTTTTGAAGCGGTAGATTTATGAATGTCTTCATGATTCTGGAATGCTTTAATCATGTTCTCTTCACCGCTTAAAGCAGCAATAATACGTAATTCTATCTGAGAGTAATCGGCAGATATTAAGGTGTAATTTTCATCACGTGCAATAAAAGCTTTACGTATTTGTCTTCCTCTTTCGGTACGAATAGGAATGTTTTGTAAGTTAGGATTGTTAGAGCTTAAACGACCTGTTGCAGCTACAGTTTGCATATAATCGGTATGGACCCTTTTAGAAACCGGATCTACTTGTAATGGTAAAGCTTCTACATAGGTATTCTGTAATTTCACAAGAGAACGCCAATCTAGGATTGCAGCAACAATTTCATTGTCTTTGGCTAAATAGCTCAGAATTTCTTCACCAGTTGCGTATTGGCCTGTTTTAGTTTTCTTTTGCTTAGCTCCACCAATTTTTAATTTGTCGAATAATATATCACCTAATTGTTTTGGAGATGCAAGGTTAAATTGTTCTCCAGCAATTTCGTAAATTTTGGCTTCTAATGTTTTAATATCATTGCCTAATTCTTCTGATAATGATTTTAAGAAATCTACATCAAGACGAATTCCTTCAGTTTCCATAGCAGCCAAAACGCTAACTAACGGAATCTCGATTTCGTCAAATAACTTTTTGGTTTCAGTTTTGTCTAATTCAGTTGTAAATATTTCTTTCAGTTGTAAAGTTACATCGGCATCTTCTACAGCATATTCTTTTATATCTTCGAGTGCAACTTCTCGCATCGATTTTTGATTCTTTCCTTTTTTACCAATTAAATCTTCAATAGATTTTGGAGAATATTTTAAATAAGTTTCTGATAAAATATCCATATTATGGCGCATATCTGGATTAATCAGGTAATGTGCAATCATAGTATCGAATAGTTTTCCTTTTACCGAAACACCATAATTCAATAATATTTTTAAATCGTATTTTAAATTCTGACCAATTTTTTCGATTGCTTCATTTTCAAAAAACGGAATAAATTTTTCAATCAATGCTTTAGCTTCATCTTGATTTTCTGGAAATGGAATATAAAATCCTTTCCCTTTTTCGTATGAAAATGAAATTCCAACCAATTCAGCATGTAAGGCATTTAGTCCGGTAGTTTCGGTATCAAAACAAACAGCTGTTTGCTTTTGTAAATTTTGTAAAAGCAATTTTAAGCCTAAATCACCTTGTACGATTTGATAAGAGTGAGGTGTATTTTCTAAATTGCTATAAAAAGAAGTTCTTTGAGCTTCTGGATTTTCTTCATCAGTAGTAGCACTTCCAAAAAGGTCAAATTGATCCTCGTTTTTAGTCCCGAAAGCTTTCGGGAGTGGTTTCTTATATAATTTAGGGTCAGGAGTAGCTGCAGTAGCTGTTAATCCGCTTCCGTCAGCTTTAAAAAGATTGTCAAATTGCTCTGCCATTCTTCTAAATTCCAATTCCTGAAAGATAGCATCGGTTTTTTCGATATCAGGACGAGTTAATTCGTAATCGGTTTCATTAAAAGTTACAGGGCAATCTAATAAAATAGTTGCCAATGTTTTAGATAATAAACCTTTCTCTGCGTTAGCTTCGATGTTTTCTTTCATTTTTCCTTTTAGCTTATCTGTATTTGCCAAAAGGTTTTCCATAGAGCCGTATTCTTTCAATAGTTTTTTGGCAGTCACTTCTCCAACGCCAGGAAGACCAGGGATATTATCGGCAGCATCCCCCATCATACCAAGAAAGTCAATTACTTGTTCAGGACGTTCGATTTCAAATTTAGCTAATACTTCTGGGACACCCCAAATTTCAATTCCGTTACCCATTCGGGCAGGTTTGTACATGAAAATATTTTCAGAAACCAATTGTGCAAAATCCTTATCAGGCGTTACCATAAACACCTTGTAGTTTTCTTTTTCGGCTTGTTTAGCAATAGTTCCTATTAAATCATCGGCTTCATAGCCAGCGACTTCTATAATAGGGATATGCATTGCTTTTAATAATTCATGTATATAAGGTACAGCAATTTTTATAGCTTCAGGGGTTACATCACGGTTGGCTTTGTACTCTGGGAATATCTCGTTACGCAATGCGCTTCCTCCTTTATCAAAAGCTACAGCCAAATGATCTGGTTTTTCTCTTTTTATTACATCCAAAAGTGAATTCATGAATCCCATAATTGCAGAGGTATCCATTCCTTTGGAGTTAATTCGCGGGTTTTTTATAAAAGCATAATAACCACGAAAAATTAAAGCGTAAGCATCAAGAAGAAAAAGACGTTTTTGAGTTGACATAAAAAAAAATATTAGTCTGTAAAAATAAACAATTGGGTTTTAAAAACGATTCGGTTCTTGAAAATTTAATCAGAGCAAACTCAAATTAGAATTGAAATGTTTTATTAGAGATGCTTTTTTTATCATCTGTAGCGGCGCACCGCAGTGTGTTTTAGGTAATGTTATTGTGTTACTTTGTTCGTAAATGCAATGTAAGGTTGAATAGTAATCACAAAACGTTAATGTCAAGTTAAAAATTTAATGTTACTGGTTTCTTCATTTTGTCTTCATATTACAGATGTACATTTGATCTATAAATAAGGAGATAATTAATTTAAATATTGAAATCATGAAAAATTTAGCAATGTTATTAGTAGCAGTTTTAGGAACAAGTGTAATGGTTAGCGCAGCTCCAACACCAGTAAAAGCAACTCCGGTAAAAGAAGTTAAAGTGACCAAACATCCAAAAGCAAAAGCAGATAAAAAAACAAAAACAGCAAAAACAACAGCACCTAAAGCTGAACCTATGAAAGCAAAAAAATAGATATCATTTTTGTTTTGCTTTAAATGAGGGTTGATAACGGTAGGCAAAACAAAAAGGATAATTATTGATAAGGCTGATAAAGAAATTTATCAGCTTTTTTTATTGAGACGGGCGTTAATTTTTTAATAATTAAAAAATTGCGTTTTCATTATTTGTTTACTTTTAAGTAATAAAATACAGTTTATGAATATTCTTATAGTTGAAGATAATAAAGAACTGGCTATCGAGGTTCGTGATTTTTTGAGTGATGGAGGATATGTATGTAAAATTGCAAATACATGCAATGAGGCACTGGATGAAATAGGAGGAAATGATTATGATGCGATGCTACTCGATTTAGGTTTGCCAGATGGTGACGGATTTGATGTTCTAAAAGCAGTTCGAAAAACCAAATCTAAAATAGCAGTAATTGTTATTACAGCACGTGGAGAATTAGACGACAGGATAGATGGGTTGCATCTTGGAGCCGATGATTATCTTACGAAGCCTTTTGCATTGACTGAATTAAGTGCACGTTTGTTTGCGGTTATCCGCAGGATGCATGGTTATACATTGAATGATCTGGTTGTACATGGATTTTCGTTACAATTGCAAGATTATAAAGTGAGTTATGATGGAACACCAATAAATCTAACGAAGAAAGAATTTGATATTTTTCAATATTTAGTACTGAATAAAAACCGAGTAATAACAAGGTTGCAACTAACAGAGCATATTTGGGGAGACATTCTGGAGATTAATTCTGATTCTAATTTTATAGATGTTCATGTTCGAAACCTTCGAAAAAAATTAGATAAACACACAACTATAGATTGGTTTGAAACAGTAAGAAATGTAGGATATCGTATTAATACCTAAACAAATTAGCGTGAAGATAAAACATCAATTAGCTATTTTTAATGCACTAACACGATTGTTGGTGATTTTAGTTTTATGGCTAATGTTGCCTATTTTGGTTGAAAATGTAGTTTATAGACACATTAATAATGGGCTTGTAGAGAAGAAAAAAAAGTTTATAGAGCATTTAAATCAAAGTGAAATAGATGATTTTATCCAAAATGCAGATGATTCTACCGAAACGTATTCACAGTTTTCGAGTTTGCATAGTGAGTTTTTGGTGCTTTCGAGATTGCCAAAACTGCCAAGCCAGGAAAAAACCACCTTTGTTAATGAAAACAGGATTATAGAAGGAGAAGAAAACGAATACAGAATATTACAATATCATTTTACTTACGAGAATATAGGATATGAGCTAGAAATAGGAAGCAGTTTGGCAGAGGTAAAAGACCTTACGTTTATAATTAAGCTTTTTATAATTATAGTATTGGTTGTGATAGTTTTGGTAACATTCTTAGCAGACACTTTTTATATAGAGTATTTACTCAAGCCTTTTTATAAAATAATTGACACAAAAATAAGAAGGGTTAACGAGCCAGAAGCTTTTGATCATACTCCAATTAAAGCACATTCAGCAGATTTTAGAGAATTAGATTCAGTTTTAAACCAAATGATGGATAGGATAGGAGAGTTGTTTAAAAAAGAAAAACAATTTATATCCAATGTATCACATGAGCTATTAACACCGATAGCATTATTGAAAAATAAATTCGAAAATTTATTGCAAAATGAATCCTTGAACGATAATGCAGTAGATAAAATTGCCAGTTCGCTAAAGACACTGGATATGTTGAAGAAAATAATCAATAATTTATTATTAATCTCCCGAATAGAGAATAATCAATACGAAGCCAATGAGGTTATCAATTTTCATGAAATCGTTAATGGTCTTTATGAAGATCTTCAGGACAGAATAGATGATAAAGGATTAGTGTTTTCTAATAAAATGGAGCATGATTTTAATTTTACAGGTAATAAAACTTTACTACATATTTTATTGTACAATTTGGTGACAAATGCAATAAAGTATAATAAAGAAAATGGAAGTATTGTTGTAAGTGATGGTTTTTTAAACCAGCATTATTATCTATCTATTTCAGATTCGGGAATAGGAATGAACGAAGTTCAAATCGAAAATATATTTAATCGATTTACCCGTATTAGTTCAGATCAGGATGGGCAAGGTTTGGGCTTGGCTATTGCCGATAGTATTGCTTCATTTCATCATATAGATATTAAGGTAACTTCAATACCAAATGAAGGGACAACGTTTTTATTATTGCTCCCAATAAGTGTAAAAGCTTAATTAAAAGTTAAAAATTTCAGGTAGGACAAATCTTCATTTAATCTTCATTTGGCGGATATATCTTTGACCTATAAATAATGAGTTAATAATCATAAAAACTACAGTTATGAAAAAAGTATTAATGCTAGCTATAGCAGTTTTAGGAACAACAGCAATGGTAAGTGCACAAACAACACCAGCACAAACAGCACCAGCAAAAGAAGTAAAAGCAACTAAACATACTAAAAAGAAAGCAGATAAAAAAGCAGATTCTGTAAAAATGGAAACAGCTAAACCAGAAGCTACAAAAGCAAAAAAATAAGGGTTTGATTGGTGTTTTGCTTACTGTAAATTAGAGTTAATAATTTATATAAGGGGGTAAGCAGAATAATAGTTTAATAGGTGAAAGGCTGGTGGATTTATTCGCCAGCTTTTTTGTTATAGTTTGCGTTAAATTTTTGATAATTAAAAGTTTTTGCATTTTCATTCTTTGTTACTTTGCCTAAAAAATTACCAATGGTCATTCGTTTTATAATTATTTGTGCTCTTTTTTTATTTATAGAGTTGTATTCTTTTCAAGCTATTCGAACTTTAATTAAATTAAGATGGCTTTTGATAAGTTACCAAATAATAAGTTTACTGCTTTTTGTATTTATAATATATTCTTTTACGCAATTTGACCGTTCAGTTGGGCAAACCAAGCAAACCATGTTTACTATGGGGTTAATGTTATTGGTTTATGTGCCAAAAATTGTAATAACATTAGTGCTTTTGGGTGAAGATATTTTTCGTGCAGGAGTTGGAATAGTTAATTATTTCATCGAAAATCCAAACACAACAACAAATAGTGTGATTCCGAGCCGAAGAAAATTTGTAAGTCAATTGGCAGTAGGATTAGCGGCAGTTCCTTTTTTATCTCTGATTTATGGGATTTTTGAAGGAAGGTATAATTTCAAAGTATTTAAACAAACAGTATTTTTTCCAGATTTACCAGATGCGTTTGATGGATTTAGAATTACACAAATTTCAGATGTGCATTCAGGAAGCTTCGATAATCCTGAGAAAATAAGTTATGCCATTGATTTGGTAAACGAACAAAATTCGGATATGATTTTGTTTACAGGAGATATCGTTAATACACATGCTACCGAAATGCACCCTTGGCTGGAAACATTCAATAAAATGAAAAAACCTAAGTATGGTAAATATTCCGTTTTAGGGAATCATGATTATGGAGAATATGTTACTTGGCCATCTGAAGAAAAGAAAGAAGAGAACTTTGAGGCCATAAAAAAATTATATGGACAAATAGGTTTTCAGTTATTATTGAATGAACATACTTACATCCAAAAAGGAGATGACAAAATAGCTTTAGTTGGTGTAGAAAATTGGGGGCATAATTTTAAAAAAGCAGGCGATTTAAATAAGGCATCACAAGATGTTCATCAAGATGACTTTAAAGTTTTAATGAGCCATGACCCAAGTCATTGGGAATATGAAATAAAAGATCATCCTAAGAATTTTCACCTGACTTTGTCAGGACATACCCACGGAATGCAATTTGGAATAGAAATTCCAGGTTATTTTAAATGGAGTTTGGCACAATATGTGTACAAACAATGGGCTGGTTTGTATGAAAATGCAGGTCGCTATGTTTATGTAAATCGTGGTTTTGGTTTTCATGCTTATCCTGGAAGGGTAGGGATTATGCCTGAAATAACCGTGATTGAACTAAAAAAAGGGAAGAATGTGGCATAATTAGTTAAAAATGCTACATTTGTATATAATAAATTCTTTTTAGCAATTTAAAAAGATTAAATTTCGGTTTTATGTCAAAATTTGGAGAACTTATAAATGCTCAAGTTCCAGTGTTAATAGATTTTTACACCGATTGGAACGAATCATCTGTGTCAATGCATCCTGTAATTAAAGATGTTGCAGCTGCGCTAGGCGATAAAGCCAAGGTGATTAAAATAGATGTGGATAAAAATCAGGAATTAGCCGATGCTCTTAGAATTAAAGGCCTTCCTACTTTGATGATATACAAAGAAGGTCAAATGATTTGGAGGCAATCCGGCGAATTAGATGCAAATACTATTATTGGGATTGTACAAGAACAACTCTAATTTCTTCTATATGCCACAAACTTGTGGTGTTTTATATTTTATTGGATGTTCTATGCCTAATAAATAACATCAAATATAAAATTGTTTTCCTTTAGATAATCTAATGTTTTTGGTAATGTAAATTTAAGATTTTGCGATGCTTTTATGCTATCGTGAAAAACAATTATGCTTCCAGATTTTACATTTTTGATTACATTCTGTAAGCATTTTTCAGGAGATATACTTCGATCAAAATCTGCGCTTAAAACATCCCACATTATTATCTTATATCCCAATTGGCGTAATTGAGTTGATTGTGATTTTGTTATTTTTCCATAAGGAGGACGGAAAATCTTTGGCTGAATGGTTTTAGAAGAAGATTCTTGAATTTGTTTATCGCATAAGAGGCTATTGTTTAAATAGGTCTCCGTGGTAGTTTTCCATCCTTTTAAATGGTCGAAAGTATGATTTCCTATACTATGACCTTCTTCGATTATTTTTTTGAAAATTTCAGGGTGTTTTTCTATATTGTTCCCAATGCAGAAGAAAGAGGCTTTGGCGTTTCGTTTTTTTAATTCAGATAAAACCCATTCAGTGATTTCGGGAGTAGGGCCGTCATCAAAAGTCAAATATATTTTGTTCTCTTTATTAGGGATGTCCCAATAATAGTTTGAAAAAAAATGTTTGATTAGCTTATTTGTTTTAATCCAATAAAAACTCATTTTCATAAATTTTAGATTATGTAAAAATAAAAAATGTAGCGGTATTTTTCAATAGCGCTACATTTTTTAATTATCATTTTTGAATATTATTTATTCCTTTTCACGACCAAATCGCTCAAAAACATTTACATAAGTGTTAAAGATAGCTTTTTGTTTATTGTAAAACGGTAAGTCTTTGCTTTCTTTCATTACTTGTAATAAGCTTCTGTATCTTTCGATGTCAGTAATGATGTCGATAGCAAGACTTGATTGCTCAGAAGGAGTTAAATGACTGTAATAGTCAAGGTTCTCTTTGTATTTGTTTATTAATTTTTCAAGCAAGTCATGCGCTTTGGCTTTTTCACCAACATCATAATATCCTTTTGCAAAAGGTTCAACTAATGAGTAATAACCAAATTTATCCAATGGCATTTTTGTCATTGCTAAATTGATGATGTTTTTGGCTTTGTCAATTTTACCTTCAGCAATTAATTGTTTCATTAATCTAGAAAGATTTGTACGGTATGTGATACTATTTCGTCTAGTTTCAGGATCATGATATATTTTATCACTGTCGCTGTTACCCCAGTCCCATTTCATTACGATATCATACATTTTATCAGAGTCAATTTGTCCCATATCCATTGGTCCGCCTTCTTTAGAAGGAACGTTTTTGATAGGTACAAGTTTGTATGCCATACCATCAAGTTGAAGGTAATTTTTTAGCCATAGATAATCTTCATCATCAAAAGCGCCACCGCTAAAATAAATTGGTCTTTTCCAGTCGTTGTTTGCTAATATATCGAGCATCATCAGACGATTTTTGTATATGGCACTTCCTTTAATATCGATGTCGATATAAGGAACTATAGAGTCATAATACTTTGGAGCAACTACTTTATTCTTAATAATATTGTCTTTGTTTATTGTAAGGCGAATTTTATTAGTTGGGTAGAAATGAATTGTTTGTCCATTTTGCATTTCAACAGTTGACTTAGGGTTTTTTATAAAGTTTATAAAATCTTTAATATCCCATCTGCTGTCTATTTTAGGAATGTGAGCAACGTAATCACGTTTATCTCCCACGTATTGATCGTGTGTGAAAGAAATTGGTAACGGATCTGATTCGTAAGCTTTCATTTTCATTTGATCAATATACCAATCAGTCATGAATAAACTTGTGTTAACGATTTTCACATCAGTTCTGATATGTTCAATTTCTTGAGCATACCACAATGGGAAAGTGTCGTTGTCACCAATGGTATATAAAATAGCATTTGGATCACATGAATTTAAATAAGCTTTAGCCATTGCTACAGCAGTATATTTGTTTGATCTGTCATGATCATCCCAGTTTTGAGAAGCCATAAGTATTGGTGCTGCAAGCAAGCTACCCGCAATAACTATTGGCCCAGCAATTTTTGGTGCTAAATACTTTTGTAAAGTTTCATAGAGAGCATATACTCCAAACCCAATCCAGATAGCAAATACATAAAAGGAACCTACTAGTGCGTAATCTCTTTCGCGAGGTTCAAAAGGTCTTTCATTTAGGTATATTTTTAAGGCTAAACCGGTAAATAAGAATAAGACGAGTAGCACATAGAAGCTTTTTAAGTCTTTATTAGCGTGGTACATTAGTCCAATTAGACCAAGAATAAATGGTAAAAAGAAATAAGCATTTCTTCCTTTATTGTTTAGTACATCAGATGGTAAGTTGTCTTGAGAACCTAAATGTATAGAATCCATAAATTTGATTCCACTAATCCAGTTACCGTCTAAGTTGTCATATTTTCCTTGAACATCACTTTGACGGCCAACAAAATTCCACATTAAATATCTCCAGTACATGTACCCGAATTGATATTCGAACATAAAACCAAAATTGTCTGCTGTTGTTGGTTTTTCAACTATTAAATAGTCTTGGTAGCTTCTCAAAAATTTCATATAACCGTCGTTATCAATCTGTTTTTGAGCGTATGCTTTTTTAAAATCCATGATAGTTTTTTCAACTTCATGTCTTAGTTGGGCAGTTGCTTTGTTGTATTCTTCTTCAGATAATTGACTAGGATCGATACCGTATTTTTGCAAATCATCTTCGTAAGGATAGTTTGTATTTATCTTAAATGCAGGAGGGTTTGTAAAGTTTGCATAGTTCTCTGCGTGATCAGTGCTCCACATTCTAGGTAAAAATGCTTTTTGAGCATCATCCATATTTTGTACAGCATTTTTATAATTGTTGGTAATGATGTATTTACCTGTTGTGTAATCTCTTTCGTAATTTGGTTTTTTATCAAGATAAGGAGTGTTCTTGTCTAATCCTGCAAACATTTCGGTATACTGAGGTCCGTAAAATAATGGGTTTACACCATATTGTTCACGATTGTAATAAGCAAGTACTTCGGTTGCATCCGAAGGTTTGTTTTCGTTAATTACAGTATTAGCATTGGCTCTAATAGGTAGCATTAACCAAGTAGAGAATCCAATTAAAATGAATAAGATACAAAGTATTATTGTGTTGTAAAAAACAAGTCCTTTTTGTCTAGTATAGCGTAATCCGAAATAAAAGAAAGCAATAAATACTAAGCTTACAAAAATAGTTCCTGAATTAAAAGGCATTCCCATTTCGTTAACCATGAAGATTTCGGTTTTACCAAAGAAAGCCATTGTTAACGGAAGTAATAATATGAAAATGAACAGTAAGACTGCTACCACCACAATATTGGCGATAATGAAGTTTTTGATGGTAACTTTTTCATAATTTTTAAAGAAATAAAGGAATCCAATTGCAGGGATCGTAAGTAACGCCATAAAGTGTACGCCAAATGAAAGACCAACTACTAATGATATAATTAATAACCATTTATTACCTCTTGGAGTATGCATGTCTTGTTCCCAACGTAATCCTAGCCAAAAAAGTAAAGCAATTAATAAGGATGCCATAGCATAAACTTCTGCTTCAACAGCATTAAACCAAAAGCTATCTGAAAAAGTGTAGGCTAGTGCTCCAACAAAAGAACTTCCTAAGATTACAATTGAATTGTTTGTATTGATCTCAGAAAAGCGAGAGATCATTTTTTTAAGAATAATAGAAGAAGACCAGAACATGAATAATATTGTGAAGGCGCTTGAGAATACCGACATCATATTAACCATTAATGCTACATGTTGATCATCCATTGCGAACATTGCGAAGAACGCACCCATCATTTGGTATAATGGAGCTCCAGGTGGGTGACCTACTTCAAGTTTAGCTGCTGTAGCGATGTACTCACCACAATCCCAAAAGCTCATTGTGGGTTCAACAGTAAGTGTGTAAGTTATTAAAGCGATTGTAAAAGTTAACCAACCAATAATTGTATTCCATTTATTAAAGTTGAATTGTGCCATATTTAGGTGTTAAAAATTTATCCTTATTTAATCATACAAAGAAAATGTTTTTTTGTGTAATCAAACGAGCATTAACATATTTTTCTAAAAAAGTAATTGATCGGAGTAATTCCTTGTATATGAATTGGTTTCGTATTCTCATTGAGATTGTTTTAAAAAAAAAGCATTTTTTTTAAAAATTTTTATTCAAAACGCTTGTGCAAACTAAAAAAAGCTTTAAATTTGCACTCGCTTAACAGCACTGCTGGTCTATGGTGTAATGGTAACACAACTGTTTTTGGTGCAGTCTTTCAAGGTTCGAGTCCTTGTAGACCAACATAAAAAGCCTCTCAATCGAGAGGCTTTTTTTTATGTAAAAAAGTTATTGAAAAAAAGTTTGTGTAAACCAAAAAAAGCTTTAAATTTGCACTCGCTTAACAGCACTGCTGGTCTATGGTGTAATGGTAACACAACTGTTTTTGGTGCAGTCTTTCAAGGTTCGAGTCCTTGTAGACCAACATAAAAAGCCTCTCAATCGAGAGGCTTTTTTTATGTAATAGACTTAAAGTTTTTTATTGCTCTTTATTGTGGTGTGGTTTTTATTGTTGCTTGCTTATATTTTAAAAGTTAGTATTGGGCGTACTGCATGATTTACTATGTCTTCGCTAATACTGCCATTAAAAAAATGTGCAAATCCAGTTCTTCCATGTGTGCACATCCCGATTAAATCTGCGTCAATACTATTGGAGAAGTTTATGATGCCATTTTCAATATTTGTGTCATTATAGATGTGAGTTGAATAATTGTTTAAATTAAACGGGGTGATAAAATCATTCATTATTTTTTGGGCAACATGAGTTGGTTTGAAGCTATTTGGAGTGCAAATCATGACTAAATGTAGTTTGGAATCAAAGAATTTTGCGAATTCGATTAATTTTTTGAAAGGTTTTTCGATTTCTTTTGAAAAATCTGAAGCGAAAACAAAATTCGTGGTTTTAAAATCTTTTGTGTGTTGTTTTATTACCAAAACAGGAACTTCAGAATGGCGAACTACTTTTTCTGTATTCGATCCAATGACTAATTCTTCGAATCCAGAAGAGCCATGCGAGCCCATGACAATCAAGTCTATTTCACGCTCGTTGCTAACTTTGGCAATTCCTTCTGCCGGCCTGTCAAGTTTTGCCATCTCAGTTATTGAAAGTCCATCTAGGTAGGGTCTTTCGGCGATTTTAGCAAGCATTTCGTTGGCTTTTTTCATAAAAAGCATAGTCTCGGGAATGCTAATTCCTCCAGTAATGGCATCGTTCATTTGGCTAGGTAATTCTAGTGTGTGAAGTAGGATTATTTCGGAATTATTTTTTTTTGCAATTTGAGCGGCGACTTTTAAAGTGTTTTCTGCGTGTTCAGAAAAGTCGGTGGGAACTAATATGCGTTTCATAACTTTTAGGTGTTAAATTATATGAAAAATGCGGTGTTTTAGTACTTATATAAAGATAAGAAAAATTTTTAGAGCAATCAATTTATTTTGATTTGTAAAAAAACACTATATTTGCACCGTTATTTATTAAAATCTAAATAATGAGGGGACTAAATGTCCCCTCTTTTTATAAAAGTATGACATTTAAAGAAAAAGTAAACGTATTAATAGCTGAGGGTCTTTTAGAAAAACCATCAATTTTTTTAATAGACTTGACCATTACCGATGCTTTCAAGATAATTGTATCTTTGGATGGAGATAATGGTGTGCTCTTGCAAGACTGTATTGATGTTAGTCGCGCTATCGAGAATAATTTAGACAGAGAGGAACAAGATTTTTCTTTGGAAGTTGCTTCGGTAGGAGTTGGATCCCCATTAAAATTGGTTAGACAATACAAGAAAAACATTGGTAGAACATTGATTGTAAATACTAATGGTGAAAAAATTGAGGCTGAATTGGTTGATGCTAATGAAGATTTCATAATTTTGTCTTGGGAAGCAAGGGAACCTAAGAAAATAGGAAAAGGAAAAGAAACAGTTCAAAAAGAGCAGCAAATACCTTATACAGAAATTAAAGAGGCAATTGTTACAGTAACATTTTAATTAAAGAATTCGCATGGAAAATTTAGCATTAATCGATTCATTCTCAGAGTTTAAAGATGATAAACTTATTGATCGTGTAACGCTTATGGCAATCTTAGAAGATGTATTTAGAAATGCATTGAAGAAAAAATACGGTTCAGATGATAACTTCGATATTATCATAAATCCTGATAAGGGAGATATGGAAATTTGGAGAAGAAGAGTAATTGTTGCTGACGAAGATCTTGATTTTGAAAATGAGGAAATTACTTTGACAGAAGCAAGAAGAATTGAAGCGGATTTTGAAATAGGAGAAGAAGTTTCTGAAGAAGTAAAATTAATTGATTTAGGTAGAAGAGCTATATTAGCTTTGCGCCAAAATTTGATTTCTAAAATACACGAACACGACAATACTAATCTTTATAAGCAATTTAAAGATATTATTGGTGATATTTATACTGCCGAGGTGCACCATGTTCGCCCAAGAGTTGTAATTTTGGTGGATGATGAAGGAAATGAAATTGTATTACCAAAAGAAAAACAAATTCCATCAGACTTTTTCCGTAAAGGAGATAACGTTCGTGGAATTATTGAAAGCGTTGAATTAAAAGGGAACAAGCCACAAATTATAATGTCTAGAACTTCAGAGAAGTTTTTAGAGAAATTATTTGAACAAGAAATTCCTGAAGTATTCGACGGATTGATTACAGTTAAAAATGTAGTTAGAATACCAGGAGAGAAAGCAAAAGTAGCGGTAGATTCTTACGATGATAGAATTGATCCTGTTGGAGCTTGTGTTGGTATGAAAGGTTCACGTATTCATGGAATTGTTCGTGAGTTAGGAAATGAGAATATAGATGTTATTAATTATACTAGTAACATTCAATTATATATTACAAGGGCTTTAAGTCCTGCAAAAGTATCTTCAATTAAAATTAATGAAGAAACTAAAAGAGCCGAAGTTTTCTTGAAATTAGAGGAAGTTTCTAAAGCTATCGGTAGAGGTGGTCATAACATTAAACTAGCAGGTCAATTAACAGGCTACGAGCTTGATGTTATTAGAGAAGGAGATGTAGCAAGCGGTGAAGACGACGATGTCGAATTAACTGAGTTCTCTGATGAAATCGAAGGATGGGTTATCGAGGAGTTTGCTAAAATAGGATTGGATACTGCAAAGAGTATTTTAAAACAAGAAGTAGAAGATTTAGTAAGAAGAACAGACCTAGAAGAGGAAACAATTCTGGATGTAATCCGTATACTAAAAGAAGAGTTTGATAGTTAGTCTATCTTTCTCACAACACAACGAATAGGTAATAATAAAAAGGTTTTATGTCTGAAGAGAGAGTAATAAGAATAAACAAGGTTTTAAGGGAATTAAATATTTCATTAGAAAGAGCTGTGGATTATCTAAAAGATAAGGGAATTGCTATTGATGCAAATCCAAACGCAAAAATTTCTAATCAGGAATTTAATATCCTACAAAGCCAATTTGCGGGCGATAAGGGAAATAAGGAGGCTTCTAAAGAAGTTGGAGAGGAAAAGAGAAAAGAGAAAGAAGCATTGCGTGTAGAACGTGAAAAAGAAATTGAAGACAAACGCAAGCAAGACGAAGAGCGCCAAAAACAACAAGAGGTTATAAAAGCGAGAGCTGTTGTAACTGCTCCAGTTCAAGTTGGTAAAATAAATCTAAATCCAAAAAAACCTGCAATTATTCCAAACACTCCTTCAGTAGCAGCAGAGCCAGAAAAAGTTGAAACACCTAAGGAAGTTGTAAAAGAAGAAAAACCTGTTGAAAAAGAGGTAGTTCAACCTGTACAACCACCAGTTGCTGTTACTGAGAAAAAAGAAGAAAAACCAGTTGTAGAGAAAAAAGAAATTAAGCCAGAAGTAGTGGTTCCTGCAGAAAAAGCACCTGTTGTAAAAACGGAGCCTGCTGTAGTTACGCCTCCTGTTGAAGAATCTATAACAACACAATATCAAAAATTATCTGGAACGACTCTTACAGGACAGACAATTGATTTATCTCAATTTAATAAGCCAAAAAAGAAAAAGGAAGATCCAAAGATAACTCCTAATAAACCAGGAGCTCCAGGAGCAGCTGCTAATAACGCTAATAAAAATAAGCGTAAAAGAATTGCTCCTAAGCCAGGTGCGCCTAGGCCGGCTGTGCCACCAGGAACACCAAATCCTAATAAAATTACTCCAAATACTGGAGGAGCAGGAGGAGGATTTAATGCTAACAGAAGTTCAAGACCAGGTTTCGTAAAAGGAAACCGTCCTGCAATTGTAGCTAAGGTTGAGCCTACTGAAGAGGAAGTAAAAAACCAAATTAGAGAGACGCTTGAGAAATTACAAGGTAAAGGTGGTAAATCAAAAGCTGCTAAATACCGTAGAGATAAAAGAGATACACACCGTCAGAAATCTGATGATGAGCAAAGAGCTTTAGACGAAGGAAGTAAAACTATTAAGGTTACTGAGTTTGTTACTGTAGGAGAAATTGCTATCATGATGGATGTGCCAATTACTAAAGTTATTGGTACTTGTATGTCACTAGGAATCATGGTTACCATGAATCAGCGTCTAGATGCAGAAACATTAACAATTGTAGCTGATGAGTTCGGTTATGAGGTTGAATTTATTACTGTAGATATTGAAGAAGCTATTGAGGTAGTTGAAGATAAAGAAGAAGATTTAGTAGTTAGAGCACCAATTGTAACTGTAATGGGTCACGTCGATCACGGTAAAACATCTTTACTGGATTATATCCGTAAAGAAAATGTTATCGCTGGTGAGTCTGGAGGTATTACACAGCATATTGGAGCATATGGAGTAACATTAGAGAATGGTCAAAAAATTGCATTTTTAGATACACCAGGTCACGAGGCGTTTACCGCGATGCGTGCACGTGGAGCTCAGGTTACGGATATTGCTATTATTGTAATTGCGGCAGATGATGATATCATGCCACAAACAAAAGAGGCTATTTCTCATGCGCAAGCTGCTGGAGTGCCAATTATATTTGCTATCAATAAAGTTGATAAGCCAAATGCTAATCCAGAGAAAATAAAAGAAAGATTAGCAAGTATGAATTTACTTGTTGAGGATTGGGGAGGAAAAATCCAATCGCATGATATTTCTGCAAAAACAGGATTAGGTGTAAAAGAATTATTAGAAAAAGTATTGCTAGAGGCGGAGATTTTAGATTTAAAATCAAACCCAAATAAGGCAGCGCAAGGAACTGTTGTAGAGGCTTTCTTAGATAAAGGAAAAGGATATGTTTCAACTATCTTAGTTCAACACGGAACGCTTAAAATTGGGGATTATATGTTGGCTGGTAAACATCATGGTAAAATTAAAGCCATGCATGATGAAAGAGGACATACGGTTTTACAAGCTGGTCCATCAACTCCAGTGTCTGTTTTAGGACTGGATGGTGCGGCAACTGCAGGTGATAAGTTTAATGTATTTGAAGATGAAAAAGAAGCGAAACAAATTGCTTCAAAACGTTCTCAATTAATGCGTGAACAATCTGTACGTACGCAAAGACATATTACGTTAGATGAAATTGGACGTCGTATTGCTCTTGGTCAATTTAAAGAATTGAATGTGATCCTTAAAGGAGACGTTGATGGTTCTGTAGAAGCATTATCTGATTCATTCTCTAAATTATCTACTGAAGAAATTCAAATTAATATTATCCATAAAGGAGTTGGAGCGATTACTGAAACAGACGTTATGTTGGCTTCTGCATCAGATGCGATTATTATCGGATTTAATGTTCGTCCAGCAGGTAATGCAAGACAATTAGCAGATAAAGAAGAAATTGATATCCGTTACTACTCTATTATCTATGCAGCTATCGATGACTTGAAAGATGCAATGGAAGGAATGTTGGCTCCAGAGATGAAAGAAGAAATTCTTGGTACTGCAGAAATTAGAGAGATATTCAAAATTTCTAAAGTTGGTTCTATTGCAGGATGTATGGTAATGGATGGTAAAATAGCAAGAAACTCTAAAATTAGAGTTATCAGAGATGGTGTTGTTGTATTTACTGGAGAGTTATTAGCATTGAAACGTTTCAAAGATGATGTTAAAGAAGTTAGTAAAGGATACGATTGTGGTATTCAAATTAAGAACTTTAATGATATCGAAGAGCGTGATGTAATTGAAGCTTACCATGAAGTAGCAATAAAAAAGAAATTGAAATAATATTTTATAGATTTCATATTGAAAATCCCGACTTGTCGGGATTTTTTTGTTTAATATTGAAAATTTTTTTTGAATGAAAAATGAATAAGTTGAGATGATTTATTGATCTCTTTTTTGGTGTTTGTAATGAGATTTAATATGAGGTAAGTTTTGAGACGGTTTCTACGGTTGTATAGAAAGCGGAGGTAAGGATGATATTTTATCAATGAGGTCGTTTTGTTTATTGCTATTGCCGATGTTGTAAAAGTGGAGTTTTATATAGTTTAGGTTGAGCTTTTTTTTATGCCAGAAGCGAAAATGAGATTGTTCTAATCGTAGCGAACGTTGATTATGGAAATGTTTGTATTAAAGTTAATTCTTGATGTTGTGTTAAATATTTGTTTTAAGTGTGGGTTTGGTTGGTATTTTAGTTTGTTAGTTAAGTGAGTTGTATTTGTATGAAATGAGCATTTATTTGTATTTAATAAGGTGCTATTGTCTCCAACGGATAGGGTAGGTGTAGTTTTTTGAATTTGATGCCTTTTCGTGAATAATTCGGTGTAGATTAAAATAGTAAAGTTGGTTTTAGAAGTTGTTTTGATTCGTAGTTTGGATTTGAAGAATTTGATGAGGCAGGAAACGGTTGCATCCTTGTATTAAGTTGTATTAGTATAAGTGTTTTTTAATTTTGTTTGCTATGGGGGATTTTTTTGAATGTGAATTTTGGGTAGGCTGTTATGCTGTAAAATATAATATTAAAAAGTAGATTGTAATCTGGGTTCAGAGTAGTTAATGTGACTTTAGAGCAAGCGGTTTAAGGGTTGAATTTTATCAATGAGCAATGATAGTTTTTTGGGGTGATATTTAATGCTGACGCATCGGTATACACAGTATATCGATTATGATGTTGTGGTTGTCGGTTCTCTATTGTGATTGCTTTAGATTGTATTACTATTCACGTGCTTAGAAAGTGTGAAGATATTAGTTTGTTAGGAGGGTTGTTGTGATTGCCGCTTTCTTTATAGGGATTGTTTTTGGTTTGTATATTGTTTTTAAAATGTGTGAAAGTGGTATAATTGTATGTGTTTTTTGTAAATGTTTAACGCCACGTATAGCTTTATTTTTGTAAGTATGAAGTTTTCGTGTTGAGATTAATTTAGAGGAATGACTGAGTCTTGCTGTTAAGTGTGATAAATTTTATTTCGTTATGCGTCTTTAGTTGAATTTTGTACCGGTTATTTAATTTTAGATGTGTGTAGGTAGATGCTCTTCTTGTTTTATTTTTTGAATTTCTTAAGTATGAAATGATATTTTATTCAGGATTTAAGATGTATAATGCGATTCGGGTATTAAAAATATTTTTTTTGAAGTGTTTTTAGGTGATCTTATGGCTGAATAATAGCGTTAATTATTTGTCATTTTTTATTAAATACATTGTGATAAGTAATCTTGTATATGGAATAAGAAGGTGTTATTAGTTGGAAATAATTAACACGAAATTAAGTTGTTGTTAGGGTAATTTTTAAATTAAAAATTATCTTCTCTATGTTTGTTAATTGGTTGTTTTGTATTTCGTAATGAGTATGAAAATTGGGTGGTCTGATCTTTTTGAATTTGGCATTAAAATTAGTTTTGATTGTTTTTTTAATGTGTTTATCTTTAAATTATTTTCTGGAACGCATATCGATTTCGGTTTTAATTTTGGAATTAAACTAGATGATTATGTTGTTTTAGGAGCTTGTAATAAATACAAAAAGCCATTCAAATTGAATGGCTTTTTGTTTGTAATTGTATGATTGTTTTAATGTTTGTGTTTTTTATTTCCCTGGTTTGATGAGGAATACATTTTTGTATCTTCTTTTTATATCAACTAAGTTTCTTTCAGCTTCAATTCTGCTTTTAAAATTACCAACCATAACTTTGTAATTTGGTGTATTGAAAATTATGGTGCCATCTATGTTTTTGAACTCTTGTTTGAAGTCCATAAGTGTTTTTTTTGCTTCTTCACTCTTGCCACTAAAAATCTGGATTTTGTAGCTATCATTAACGCTAATTGACGCGTTAATTTTACGTTTTTCGTTTAATAATTGTTCGAATTTTGGGTCTTGATTTACTGTAATGTTTTGATCTTGCGCATTAATGTTACATGCTGAAATTAGTAGTAATAGTGTGTAAAGTGCTTTTTTTCTAGGAGTTAAAATTCTCATAATGTGATGGTTTTTATGCAAAAATAGTATTTAATATATAAATGGATATTGGAAAAATTATTTAGAATTGATATAAATTGGTATTTAAGGCTGTTTTAAGGTTTTGAGAATAGTTCTTAAATTGTATTTTTGTGCAAGTTTTAAAAGAAGGTATTCTATTTTGTGTAATTAATATACAGAAAAAACCGTACCAAATTTTAGTTGATAATCATTATACAATATGGAAAAGGTGGGTAACCATAATTCGATCTCAAGGAAATTATTTTTAAGCTTAGGGCTAACGTTAATTTTCTCGCTAAGTTCATTTGCACAAGATGCTGCTACTACAGCAGCGCCTGAAGCTGCTCCAGTAGCAACTCAAGGAGGTGATCCGGTAAAGGGTAAAGAACTTTTTAATGCAAATTGTGCTGCATGTCACAAACTAGATGGAAAATCGACAGGTCCTGAATTAAGGGGCGTGGCGGAAAAACATGATAAAGCTTGGCTTTACAAGTGGATTCATAATAGTTCTGACATGATTAAGTCAGGTGATCCTGTGGCTGTGAAGCTTTTTGCAGATCATAACAAGGCTGTAATGACTTCGTTTCCTCAATTGTCAGAGGGAGACATAGATAATATTATTGCTTATACATCTACTCCTAAAGCTGAAGCTCCAGCTGCAACTGCTACTACTGCTGTACCAGGAACAGGGGGAGAAAGCGGTTCTATCTCTAATAATGTTATCCTAGGAGCACTTGCTCTTGTAATGGGTATGTTGGTAGTGATGCTTTACTTAGTAAACAATGTTTTAAGAAAAGTTGCTAAAGCAAATGGAATCGATGTTACTCCTAAAGAGCCTAGAGTTTCTTTATGGAAAGCGTTTGCTAGAAATCAATTTTTGGTTTTAGTTGCTTCAATATTCTTATTGTTAGCAAGTGGTTATTTTGTTTACGGTTACTTAATGCAAGTAGGTGTTGATCAGAATTATGAGCCAATTCAGCCAATACATTATTCTCATAAAATTCACGCAGGAGATAACGAGATCAATTGTAAATATTGTCACTCTGCTTCACGTGTAAGTAAAACTGCTGGTATTCCATCTTTAAATGTTTGTATGAACTGTCATAAAAATATTTCAGAGGTTGCTGAAACTACTGCTACACCAGAGTACAGTAAAGCTTTTTACGATGAACAAATTCAAAAATTATACAACGCTGTTGGTTGGGATAAAACAACTCAAACGTATACAGGGAAAACGCAACCAGTAAAATGGGTTCGTATTCATAATTTACCTGATTTCGTTTATTTTAATCACTCACAACACGTTACAGTTGCTGGTATTGAATGTCAAACTTGTCACGGTCCAGTTCAAGAGTATGAAATCATGAAACAATATTCTAAGTTAACAATGGGATGGTGTATTGATTGCCATAGAAAAACTGATGTTAAGATGGAAGGGAATGAGTATTATACTAAAATACACGAAGAGCTTTCTAAAAAATACGGTGTAGAGAAATTGACTGCAGCGCAAATGGGAGGTTTAGAGTGTGGTAAATGCCACTATTAATCAAATTATTAAGATTTTAATATTTATATACAATGTCATCAAACAAAAAATACTGGAAAAGTGTTGAAGAGCTAGACGAAAATAGTTCTATTGTTGAGGCGCTTAGAAATAACGAATTTGTTGAAGAAATTCCTACTGATGAATTTTTAGGAAATGAAGGAGCTTTGGCTTCTTCTTCAACATCGCGTCGTGACTTTTTAAAGTACGTTGGGTTTAGTACTGCAGCAGTAACGCTTGCAGCTTGCGAAGGCCCTGTTCACAAATCGATACCTTATGTACTTCAACCAGAACAAATCATACCAGGAATAGCAGATTATTATGCTACTACTGTTTTTGATGGTTTCGATTTTGCTAATCTTTTAGTAAAGACACGTGAAGGGCGTCCTATTAAAATTGACAACAACACAATTTCAGGAGCGAAATTTTCAGCCAATGCTAGAATTCATGCGTCTATATTATCATTATATGATAGTATGCGTTTGAAAGAACCAAAGTTGGAAGGAAAAAATGCAACTTGGTCTGCTGTTGATTTAAAAATTAAATCTAGTATTGCTGAGGCAAATGCTAAAGGTGGACAAATTGTTTTGTTAACAAATACTTTAGCAAGTCCATCGACTGAAAAATTAATAGCTGAGTTTATAGCTAAAAACCCTAATGCAAAACATGTTGTATATGACGCAGTTTCGTCATCATCTGCTTTGGATGCATTTGAAACGGTTTATGGTGAAAGAGCTTTAGTTAATTACGATTTCTCAAAAGCATCACTTATCGTTTCGGTAGGAGCTGACTTTTTAGGAGATTGGCAAGGAGGAGGGTATGACGCTGCTTACGCACAAGGACGTATTCCAAGAAATGGAAAAATGTCTCGTCACTTCCAATTAGAAGCAAACATGACTTTGTCTGGTGCTGCTGCTGATAAGCGTTTGCCTATGTCAACTGCAAATCAAAAACAAGCATTAGTACTTATATACAATATTGTAACAGGTTCTTCTGTCGCTGTTAGTTTAGACAGCCAGTTCAAAGCTGAAGTTACAAAAGCAGCTCAACAATTAAAAGCTGCTGGTTCAAAAGGAGTATTGGTATCTGGTATTCAAGATAAAAATGCTCAGTTATTAGTTTTGGCTATCAACCAAGCGTTGGCAAGTGAAGCTTTTACTACTTCTGAAACAAGACAAATAAGAAAAGGATCTGACGCTAAAGTTGCTCAGTTAATTAATGATATGAAAGCAGGAAGCGTTCATACTTTACTTATGAGTGGTGTTAATCCAGTTTATACATTAGCAGATAGCGAATCTTTTGCTACAGGATTGAAAAAAGTTAAAACATCAGTTGCTTTTTCTTTAAAAGAGGATGAAACTGCTTTGCTTTCTACAATTGCTGCCCCAGTTCCTCATTACTTAGAGTCTTGGAATGATGTGTCTATTACAAAAGGAACTTATGGTCTTACTCAACCGACTATCCGTCCTATATTTGATACAAAACAATTTCAAGATGTTTTATTATCTCTAACAGGAGCTTCTGGAACTTTTTATGATTATATCAAAGCTAATGCTTCTGGAATAATTGCAGGTTCTAGCTGGAATAAAGTATTACATGATGGTATTTTTGTAGGAAGCTCTACGGCACTTTCTGCAGGATCTGTTGATTATACTGCTGCTGCAAATGCAGTATCACAATCAAAAGCTTTAGGTGATTTCGAATTAGTATTGTATACTAAAACAGGAATGGGAGATGGACAACAAGCTAACAACCCTTGGTTGCAAGAGTTTCCTGATCCAATCACAAGAGTTTCTTGGGATAACTATGTGACAGTTTCTAACGCTGATGCTAAGTCATTGAATATGACTAATGAGATTGTTGCAAATGGTGGGTTAAACGGAAGTTATGCTACTATTACAACAGCAGATGGAGTTAAACTTGAAAATGTACCAGTAATTGTTCAGCCAGGACAAGCAGTAGGAACTATTGGATTGGCTTTAGGTTACGGACGTAAAGCGGCTCTAAAAGAAGAAATGATTGTAGGTTTAAATGCTTACTCTTTATATAAAGGTTTTAATGACATTCAATCTGTAAAACTTGCAAAAGCTAGCGGAGAACATGAGTTTGCTTGTGTCCAAGGTCAAAAAACTTTAATGGGAAGAGGAGATATTATTAAAGAAACCTCTCTTGAGATATTTAATACTAAAGATGCTGAATTTTGGAACGAACAACCAAAAGTATCTTTGGATCACAATGAAGTAAATGCTACATCTGTAGATTTATGGGATTCGTTTGATCGTTCAACTGGTCATCACTTTAATCTTTCAATTGATTTAAATGCTTGTACTGGATGCGGGGCTTGTGTTATAGCTTGTCACGCTGAAAACAACGTACCAGTAGTAGGTAAATCGGAAGTAAGAAGAAGTCGTGATATGCACTGGTTGCGTATCGATAGATATTATTCTTCTGAAAGTACTTTTGCTGGAGATAACGAAAGAAAAGATAATATTGCGGGATTGTCAAGTTCATTGTCTACATTTAACGAAATGGAAAAAGCTGGAGATAATCCACAAGTTTCTTTCCAACCAGTAATGTGTCAGCATTGTAACCACGCTCCTTGTGAAACTGTATGCCCAGTTGCTGCAACTTCACACGGTCGTCAAGGACAAAACCAAATGGCTTATAACAGATGTGTTGGTACTCGTTACTGTGCTAATAACTGTCCGTATAAAGTACGTCGTTTCAACTGGTTCTTGTATAACAAAAACAGTGAATTTGATTATCACATGAATGATGATTTAGGTCGTATGGTGTTAAACCCAGACGTAAACGTTCGTTCTCGTGGAGTTATGGAGAAATGTTCTATGTGTATTCAAATGACACAAGCTACAATATTAAAAGCTAAGAATGAAGGTAGATCAGTAGTTGATGGTGAATTCCAGACAGCTTGTTCTAATGCTTGTTCTTCAGGAGCTATGATATTTGGAGATGTAAATGATAAAGAAAGCCAAGTGACTAAATTAGCCGCTGATGATAGAATGTATCATTTATTAGAGCATGTTGGAACAAAACCTAATGTGATTTATCACGTTAAAGTTAGAAATACTTAGTACAAAAAATTATTAATTAAGAAACAATATAAAGGATTATGTCGTCTCACTACGAAGCACCCATTAGAAAACCTTTAGTTATAGGTGATAAATCTTATCACGATGTAACTGTAGATGTAGCTGCGCCTGTTGAAGGTAAAGCAAATAAACATTGGTGGATTGTATTTACAATCGCATTAACAGCTTTCCTTTGGGGATTAGGCTGTATAATTTACACCGTATCTACAGGTATCGGAACATGGGGATTAAATAAAACAGTTGGTTGGGCTTGGGATATCACAAACTTTGTTTGGTGGGTAGGTATTGGTCACGCCGGAACTTTGATTTCAGCAGTATTATTACTTTTCCGTCAACGATGGAGAATGGCGATTAACCGTTCTGCCGAAGCAATGACAATTTTCTCTGTTGTACAAGCAGGTTTATTTCCAATTATTCACATGGGACGTCCATGGTTAGCATACTGGGTATTGCCTATACCAAACCAATTTGGTTCATTATGGGTAAACTTTAACTCACCATTACTTTGGGACGTTTTTGCCATCTCTACGTATCTTTCAGTATCATTAGTTTTCTGGTGGACTGGTTTGTTACCTGATTTTGCAATGCTACGTGATAGAGCAATAACACCTTTTAATAAAAGAGTTTATTCTATCCTAAGTTTTGGATGGAGCGGTAGAGCAAAAGACTGGCAACGTTTTGAAGAAGTATCTTTAGTACTTGCAGGTTTAGCGACTCCACTTGTACTTTCTGTACACACAATTGTATCTATGGACTTTGCAACATCTGTAATTCCAGGATGGCATACAACAATTTTCCCTCCTTACTTCGTTGCAGGAGCGGTTTTCTCTGGATTTGCAATGGTAAATACATTGTTGATCATTATGAGAAAAGTTTCTAATCTTGAAGCTTATATTACAATCCAACATATCGAATTAATGAATATCGTAATTATGATTACGGGATCTATCGTAGGGGTTGCTTATATCACTGAGTTATTCGTAGCTTGGTATTCAGGAGTAGAATACGAGCAATATGCATTCTTAAATAGAGCTACTGGACCTTACTGGTGGGCATATTGGTCAATGATGACTTGTAATGTTTTCTCTCCACAATTCATGTGGTTCAAAAAACTAAGAACAAGTATCATGTTCTCATTTATAATTTCGATTGTTGTAAACATCGGAATGTGGTTTGAAAGATTCGTAATTATTGTTACTTCTTTACATAGAGATTATCTTCCATCTTCTTGGACAATGTTTTCACCAACATTTGTTGATATTGGAATTTTCATCGGAACAATTGGTTTCTTCTTCGTATTGTTTTTACTTTACTCTAGAACATTCCCAGTTATTGCTCAGGCAGAGGTGAAAACTATTTTGAAAGGAACAGGAGATAATTACATAAGAGAAAGAGCAAATAAAGATTCACATCATGAGTAATAAAGTTATATACGCCATTTATAATGACGATGATATTTTGATGGATGCTGTAAAGAAAACTAGAGCTGCACATCATCATATTGAAGAGGTATTTACTCCATTTCCGGTACACGGATTGGATAAAGCAATGGGCTTAGCGCCTACAAGATTAGCAATATGTTCTTTCTTATATGGATGTGTTGGTATCACTGTAGCGACTATGATGATGAGTTACATTATGATTCATGACTGGCCTCAGGATATTGGTGGAAAACCAAGTTTCAGTTTCATTCAGAATATGCCAGCATTCGTGCCAATTATGTTTGAAATGACTGTGTTTTTCGCAGCCCACTTAATGGTAATTACTTTCTATATGAGAAGTAGATTATGGCCATTTAAAGAAGCAGAAAACCCGGATGTAAGAACAACAGATGACCATTTCTTAATGGAAGTTGCTGTTAACAATAACGAAGAAGAATTAGTTTCTTTTTTCCAAAACACGGGAGCTGTAGAAGTTAAAGTAATAGAAAAGAATTAATTGTAGCTATGAAAGGTATATATAAAATAACACTTTTAGTTGGTATAACTATTTTAGTTTCATCATGCCACAATATTTCGGCACCAAACTATCAGTACTTCCCTAATATGTATGAGTCTTTAGCGTATGAACCATATGCAGAAGCTAATGTATTTAAAGGAGGAAAGGAAGCTCAACTTCCTGCAAACGGAACTATAAATAGAGGTTTTGAACCTTATGAATATGAGAATTCTACAG
Source organism: Flavobacterium sp. EDS (assembly GCF_020991525.1). Lineage (NCBI taxonomy): Bacteria > Pseudomonadati > Bacteroidota > Flavobacteriia > Flavobacteriales > Flavobacteriaceae > Flavobacterium > Flavobacterium sp. EDS. Next base: position 11,646 of record NZ_JAJMOZ010000012.1, on the reverse strand, counting down.
CAGGTTATGAATTGGCAAAAGCTAATTTAAAATCACCTTTAGATTCTTTAGATAGAAATTCAGAAAAAGGAAAAGAACTTTTTGATATCTATTGTATGAGTTGTCATGGTGCAACTGGAAATGGAAAAGGTAAATTGGTAGAAAGAGAAAAATTTCTTGGAGTTCCTAGCTATAAAGATAGAGAAATCACTGAGGGAAGTATTTTTCATGTTGAGACTTACGGATTAAATGCAATGGGTTCTCATGCAAATCAATTAAGTACTCACGAACGTTGGTTAGTTGCTGACTATGTTCTAAAACTAAAAAGCCAATTATAATAATTGTTGAACAAACTGATCGTATTAGATATGTATACATTTTCAAGTAAATTAAAAACTTTTTCTTTCATCTTAATGGCCTTAGGTCTTTTGGGTATTGGGTATGGTTTTTTAAATGCACCTAAAGATATTCAAGAAGTTGAAAAAATTCTAGCTGCTGAATCTCATGGAGGTCACGGTGAAGCTACTCATGCTACTGCTGAGTCTGCTCATGGTGCACATGCTGTCGTAGCTCATGATGCTGCTGAGCCAGCTCATGAAGCACATGCTGAAGGAAAAAAAGAACACGCTCAAGTTAGTGCTGCTGATGAGCATAATAAGCATTTAAATCATGTTTTGCACCAATTGCAAAACAAACCATGGTCAGCATTATATGTTGCGAGTATCTTCTTTTTGCTACTTTCTATGGGGGTTCTTGCATTTTATGCTATTCAACACGTTGCACAAGCAGGATGGTCTCCGGTACTATTTAGAGTTATGCAAGGTATAACTGCTTATTTACCTGTTGGTTCTGCTATATTTTTTGTAATTTTAGTACTTTGTGGACTTCACTTTAACCATATATTCGTATGGATGGCAGATGGAGTAACAGATCCTACTAGTCCTAATTATGATGCTATTATTGCTAATAAAGCAGGTTATTTAAATTTTCCTTTCTGGATTATTAGAGCAGCTATATTTTTAATTGGGTGGAATTTGTATAATTATTATACAAGACAAAGATGTTTGGCTCAAGATGAAGCTAATGATGATTTGAACTATAAGAAGAATTTCAAAATGACTGCGGGATTCTTAGTATTCTTTATCGTTTCTGAGTCTATTATGTCTTGGGATTGGATTATGTCTATTGATCCACACTGGTACAGTACTTTGTTTGGCTGGTATGTATTTGCTAGTTTCTTTGTAAGTGGTATAACTACAATTGCATTAGTAACTGTATACTTAAAATCTAAAGGATATTTAGAGTTCGTGAATACAAGTCATATTCATGACCTTGCTAAATTCATGTTTGGTATTAGTGTTTTTTGGACTTATTTATGGTTCTCACAATTCATGTTAATATGGTATGCTAATATACCTGAAGAGGTAACTTATTTTGTAACTAGAATACAACTTTATAATCTTCCTTTCTTTGGAGCGGTTGTTATGAATTTCCTTTTCCCATTATTGATTTTAATCAATACAGATTTCAAGAGAATCAGTTGGGTTATCGTTATGGCAGGAGTTATAATTTTATTAGGACATTATCTTGATTTCTTTAATATGATTATGCCTGGTACGGTAGGGGATAGATGGTTTATTGGTGTTCCAGAAATTGCATCAGTACTTTTCTTCTTAGGATTGTTTATTTTTGTAGTTTTCACTGCATTAACTAAAGCTCCTTTGTTACCAAAAAGAAATCCATTTATAGAAGAAAGTAAACATTTTCATTATTAATATTTAAAGAAATAAACAGATGACAAGTTTGTTGGTAATTATAGTTTTAGTTTTATTAGCTGTAGCATTATGGCAATTGACCAAGATATTTGATCTTACTCAGGTAGGTGCAAATTCGGACGATTCTCAGGTTGCATCTGATAACGATAATAATGTTCAAGGATATTTGATGTTCGGGTTTTTAGCATTCATATATATATTTACTATATATGGATTGATAAAATGGGGGCCATTAGTATTACATACACCAGCTTCTGAGCACGGTAGCTTGGTTGATAGTCTTATGAACATTACTTGGGTTTTAATTTTCGTAGTTCAATTTATTACTCAAGGTTTACTTTATTATTTTTCTTTTAAATATAAAGGAGATAAAGATAAAAAAGCATTATATTTTGCAGATAATAATAGATTAGAGGCACTTTGGAGTGTTATCCCAGCAGTTGTGTTGGCAGGATTAATTCTTTATGGATTGTATGCTTGGAATAATATTATGTTTGTTGATGAAGATGAAGATACAATCGTTATCGAATTATACGCTCAACAGTTTAAATGGACTGCAAGATATGCTGGACCAGATAATGTTTTAGGAAAAGCTAACGTAAGATTAATTGAAGGTGTTAACACATTAGGTGTTGATATGTCTGATCCATATTCACAAGATGATATTGTTGTTTCAGAATTGCATATCCCAAAAGGAAAGAAAGTGCACTTCAAAATGCGTTCTCAAGATGTATTACACTCAGCTTACATGCCTCACTTTAGAGCGCAAATGAACTGTGTTCCTGGAATGGTTACTGAATTTGCTTTTACGCCAGTTTACACTACTTCAGAATATAGAGAGTTACCATACATGGTAGAAAAAGTTGCTCATATTAATTCTATTCGTTCTAAGAAAAGTGTTGATTTAGTAGCAAAAGGTGAAACAGCTTTAGATCCTTATACTTTTGATTATTTGTTACTTTGTAATAAAATTTGTGGTACATCACACTATAACATGCAAATGAAAATTGTAGTTGATACTCCAGAAGATTATAAAAAATGGTTAAGCGATAAAGCAACATTAGCTCAGGATATTAAAGCGGCAGTAGCTCCAGCTCCAACAGAAGGTGCGGCAGGAAGTACTGATACTACTAAAGTAGATACTACTGCTAAAGTAGAAGCTCCTAAAGTAGCTATGAAATAATATTTATTTAAGAAATTTAAAGTATACATATATGTCAGCAGAAGGTCACGATCACGGACAAGATCACGAACACGAACACCACCATAAAGACACATTCATTACTAAATATATCTTTAGTATTGATCACAAAATGATTGCCAAGCAATACCTTATTACGGGTATTATTATGGGGGTAATTGGTATTGCAATGTCCTTGCTTTTTAGAATGCAATTAGCATGGCCTGAAGAGTCTTTCAAAATTTTCAATGTTTTATTAGGAGATAAGTTTGCACCAGACGGGGTTATGACTAATGACGTTTATCTTGCGTTGGTAACCATTCATGGTACCATCATGGTATTCTTCGTTTTAACTGCCGGTTTGAGTGGTACGTTTAGTAACTTATTGATTCCACTTCAAATTGGAGCACGAGATATGGCTTCTGGATTTATGAACATGGTATCTTACTGGTTGTTCTTCTTATCAGCAGTAATAATGTTGTCTTCTTTATTTGTTGAAGCTGGACCTGCTTCTTCTGGATGGACGATTTATCCTCCACTAAGTGCTTTACCACAAGCGATTCCTGGTTCAGGAACTGGTATGACTTTATGGTTGATTTCTATGGCAATATTTATTGCTTCATCATTAATGGGATCTCTAAATTATATCGTTACTGTTATAAATTTAAGAACAAAAGGGATGTCTATGACTAGATTACCTTTAACCATATGGACATTTTTTGTAACTGCAATTATTGGAGTTATTTCATTCCCAGTATTATTATCAGCAGCATTATTGTTGATTTTTGATAGAAGTTTTGGTACTTCATTCTTCTTATCTGATATTTATATCGCTGGAGAAGTTTTACATTACCAAGGTGGTTCACCAGTTTTGTTCGAACACTTATTTTGGTTCTTAGGACACCCTGAGGTATATATTGTTATCTTACCTGCAATGGGACTTGTTTCTGAAATTATGGCTACGAATTCTCGTAAACCAATTTTTGGATACAGAGCGATGATTATGTCAGTTTTGGCAATTGCTTTCCTTTCAACAATCGTTTGGGGTCACCACATGTTCGTTTCAGGGATGAATCCATTTTTAGGATCTGTATTTACATTTACAACTTTATTGATTGCAATTCCTTCTGCTGTAAAAGCGTTCAACTGGATTACAACTTTATGGAAAGGTAACTTACAATTTAATCCTGCAATGTTATTCTCTATCGGAATGGTTTCTACTTTCATCACTGGAGGTTTAACAGGGATCATTTTAGGAGATAGTACTTTAGATATTAACGTTCACGATACTTACTTTGTAATTGCTCACTTTCACTTAGTAATGGGTATCTCTGCACTTTATGGAATGTTTGCTGGTATTTACCACTGGTTCCCTAAAATGTATGGAAGAATGTTAAATAAAAACTTAGGTTATATTCACTTTTGGGTAACTGCAGTTTGTGCTTACGGAGTATTTTTCCCAATGCACTTTATCGGATTAGCAGGTTTACCAAGACGTTATTATACAAATACAAGCTTTCCTTTATTTGACGATTTACAAAATGTAAATGTTTTAATAACTGTATTTGCTTTAGTAGGAGGAGTTTTCCAATTGGTATTCTTGTATAACTTCTTTAGTAGTATTTTCTACGGTAAGAAAGCAGTACAAAACCCATGGAAATCTACAACTTTAGAGTGGACTACACCAGTGGAGCATATTCACGGAAACTGGCCAGGAGAAATTCCTCACGTTTACCGTTGGCCATATGACTACAGTAATCCAAACTATGACGTTGATTTTGTACCTCAAAACGTACCAATGAAAGAAGGAGAAGAAGTTCTTCATCACTAAAAATATTTAAAACCTCTACTCTTAGTAGAGGTTTTTTTTTGTCTTATTTTTTCTTTATCTATCTTTGCTCAATGAATGAGAATTTAGATCCAACTACGAATAGCTATAATCCAGAAGAATTTGATCTTGAGAAAAGATTAAGGCCACTTTCATTTGATGATTTTGCAGGTCAGGACCAGGTTTTAGAAAATCTGAAAGTCTTTGTAGCAGCAGCCAACCAACGTAATGAAGCATTAGATCATACACTTTTTCATGGGCCTCCGGGACTAGGGAAAACAACTTTGGCCAATATACTTGCCAATGAGTTAGAGGTTGGAATTAAGATTACATCAGGGCCAGTTTTAGATAAACCAGGAGATTTAGCTGGTTTGCTAACTAATCTTGATGAAAGAGATGTTTTGTTCATAGATGAAATCCACCGATTGAGCCCAATCGTTGAAGAGTATTTGTACTCAGCAATGGAAGATTTTAAAATAGACATCATGATAGAATCCGGGCCAAATGCAAGAACAGTACAAATTAACTTAAATCCTTTTACTTTAATTGGAGCGACAACGCGTTCAGGTTTACTTACAGCCCCAATGCGAGCTCGTTTTGGTATTTCATCACGATTACAATATTATACTACAGAACTTTTAACTACAATTGTAGAAAGAAGTGCTTCTATATTAAAAATGCCAATTTCATTAGATGCTGCAATCGAGATTGCAGGACGTAGTCGTGGAACTCCTCGTATTGCAAATGCTTTGTTGCGACGTGTTCGAGATTTTGCACAAATTAAAGGAAACGGAACAATCGATTTGAGTATTGCTCAATATGCTTTAAAAGCATTAAATGTCGATGCACATGGTTTAGATGAGATGGATAATAAAATTCTTCTTACTATAATTAGCAAGTTCAAAGGAGGGCCAGTTGGATTGTCTACACTTGCAACGGCAGTTTCTGAAAGTAGCGAAACCATCGAAGAGGTATATGAACCATTCTTAATTCAAGAAGGATTTATTATGAGAACTCCAAGAGGGCGAGAAGTTACTGATAAAGCATATAAACATTTAGGCAAGATAAACACGAACATTCAAGGCGGATTATTTTAATTTTTTAAGCTATTTACTTTGGCAGTTCGCTCCGCTCTTGCCCTGCTGTTTACTATATTTTTTTCTTAAAATCCTTGCAAAGGAAGGATTTCAAGAAAAAGGATGTCGTTCTCATCAGTGCTAAAACCGTTTCTAGATAATTTCACGTTGATAAATTCTAAAAGTACATATTCACAATTTATTAAATCCGAAGCCAAAAGACTCGGATTTTTGTCTTGTGGTATATCTAAGGCTGGTTTTTTAGAGAAAGAAGCACCACGTTTAGAAAATTGGTTGAATAAAAACCATAATGGTCAAATGGCTTATATGGAAAACCACTTCGATAAGCGATTAGATCCTACTTTATTAGTCGATGATTCCAAAAGTGTTGTGTCGCTTTTACTTAATTATTATCCATCAGAAACTCAAGAAAAAGATAGTTTTAAGATATCAAAATATGCCTATGGACAAGATTACCATTTTGTAATTAAAGAAAAGCTTAAAGAATTACTTCATTCAATTCAGGAGCAAATAGGAGACGTTACTGGACGCGTATTTGTAGATTCTGCACCAGTTTTAGATAAAGCTTGGGCAGCAAAAAGCGGCCTAGGCTGGATTGGTAAAAACAGTAATTTAATTACTCAAAAAGTAGGTTCTTTTTACTTTATAGCAGAACTAATTTTAGATTTGGACTTAGAATATGACTATGCTGCAACAGATCACTGTGGTTCCTGTACTGCGTGTATTGATGCATGCCCAACAGAAGCAATTGTCGCTCCTTATGTTGTTGATGGAAGCAAATGTATTTCCTATTTTACAATTGAATTAAAAGAGAGCATCCCGCAAGAAATGAAAGGAAAGTTTGATGATTGGGCTTTTGGGTGTGATACTTGTCAAGACGTTTGTCCATGGAATAGATTTTCGAAAGCACACTCTGAACCATTATTTAATCCCAATCCAGATGTTATGGCAATGTCAAGAAAAGAGTGGATCGAGATTACCGAAGAAACATTTCGTGTAGTGTTTAAAAATTCACCAATTAAAAGAACGAAATTCGATGGACTTAAAAGAAATGTAGATTTTTTGAAATAAACTTTTTATTAATTTTTTTTGATAAATATTATGTATTCTGTGTTATTAATGTTAATAAAATTTGTTTTTTTATTAAAATGTACTCCAATAATGATGCAAAATAGTATTGAAATATGCCAAAGATGCAATTTTTAACTATGTCTTTTTTGTTTGTTTTAGTGTTTGAATTTAAGTTAGTTACGAGTTTTATTGTTCGATTTTTTTGATAAATATGTCTTATGTTGTTATAATTAAAACGTATTGTTATCCAAAAGTTATTTTTTTTATCTATTAAAACAGAAAATCTTCCGCAAAAAGGGTATTTCATCGACAAAATAGGTAGTTTGACGACTAATCTAGTAATTTTTTTGTTGTTTATATACTTTCGCCCCACCAAACTACCTAATATATAAACTTTAAGACGAATTTGAGTCGAACCTAATTTATTTATGGCGCTTATTTTATATTACTTTTTTAAAGTTTCAGAAAATCTTGTTCTTAGATTTTCAGGTCAATGGTTCCTTTTTTTTAATTTAAATTTTTCGAATTCCTTTATTTGGTTTTCGAATTCCTATAGTATTACCCCTAAGAAAACTGTCTATGCAAAATTGTACTCTTAAAATGCTTAATTTCTTTAAGTACTTATTTTTTATTGTATTTTTTTTATTCTCAACCAACTTATTCTCACAAATTTGCGGAACTCCTGGAGGGGATGGACCTGTTACAGTAAATAGCTCTGTAAATACATATTATCCTATTGCGGGCGATATTACATTGAATGCAAGTGGCCAATCTGTAATGTTGGCTAAAGTACCTGATACAGATAGGCATGGAAATAATTTTGGTACAATTCCAATTTCTGTAGGAGATTTAGTCTTGATTATCCAAATGCAGGATGCTTCAATAAATTATGCTAATAGTAATTTGTATGGTTCTGGAATTTCCAATATTGGGCCTGGTGGCTTAGGAGCCACTGGATTTACAGCTATTGGGAATACTGGTATTTTTGAATATGTTATTGCTACAAATAATGTCCCACTTACTGGTGGGAATTTAACGTTTAAAGGTACTGCAGCTAATGGAGGTACTTCTAATAGTTATTTTAATGCTACAGCAACCACGGATAGAGGAAAGCGAACTTTTCAAATAGTTAGAGTGCCTCAATATTCTAATTTAACTTTAACAAAAGCTATAACAACCCCACCTTTTAATGGTGTTGCAGGAGGTATTATTGCTTTTAATGTTTCTGGGGCTTTCGATTTTAATAGATTCACTATAGATGGAACAGCAAGAGGTTTTAGAGGTGGGTATAGTCCTATAGCTAACTCAGGTATAAATAATTCAACTACTTATGTAGGTGATGCTTCACTGACTACTATTTCTGGAAAAGGAGAAGGAATTGCAGGTACACCAAGGTATATGTGGGATGGATATAATGCAGTAGATAATTTAGTAGAAGGTATGCCAGGAGGATCAGCTGGTAGAGGAGCCCCTGCCAATGCAGGTGGAGGTGGAAATGATCACAATGCCGGTGGTGGTGGTGGTGGTAACGGAGGTTATGGTGGTTTAGGTGGCTATGGATGGCAAGGTGGTGGTGGAGTACAATGGTCGCAAACGAATATTCAGAATACTGGAGGAGGAAGGCCTGGTTTTAAATCTTTTACAACAACCAATCCGGAGCTAACTAGACTTATCATGGGTGGAGGTGGTGGTGCCGGAGATGCTAATAATGCCACAGATGGAGTTAAAGGTGGTGTAGGAGGAGCTATTGTGCTTATTAATGCAGGGACTGTAAAAGGACCTGGTACGATTGAAGTAAATGGAAGTAATGGTGCTGCTGGTGTTTTCCAAAGTTCATCCGATGGAGCAGGTGGAGCAGGTGCAGGAGGGACAGTGCTTTTGAATATCTCTGGAGCTACTACAGATATAATTACAATTAATGCGAACGGAGGAAGAGGAGGACATACAGCAAATGATACTAAAAATGAACACGGACCTGGTGGTGGTGGTGGTGGTGGAATTATTAGACATAACATTGCGGTAGCAAATGTTACTACTTCTGTACTAGGAGGAGCATCAGGTTTAACAAATGGGACAGGGGGTACTAATCATGGTGCTGTGGCAGGGGAAAAAGGTATTGTAGCCGCTTTTGCTAATAATGCGCTACCTCCATATTTGCAAGTCAATTCCGATTGTTTTCCTATTCTTACTACTACAGTAAAAGCTTTGCCAACAGCATCAGCTTGTAACTCGATTGATGAAAAGGTTTCTTACGAAATTCAAATAAAAAATACTGGTGTTGGAAATGCAGCTGGAGTCTTTTTAGATTTTAGTTTTCCTGCAAATATAGGATTCGATTCTGCTACAGCTACATATTCAGTTGGTACAGCATCAGGACCTTCTGGAGCTTTGGTAAATACAGCTACAAGTAATAGACCTTTATTTGGAGGATTTAATATTGCACAAAATGGAGTGGTTACAATAACCTTAGTGGGGAAAGTAACAGGGACTATTGCTGCAGGAGTATATAGTTCTAATGCACAGGCCTTGTATTTGGATCCAACACGTTTATCGGGTAGTGATACTAGAAAAATAACAGCATTTAGAAATAATTCTGGCGGAACAAATACAACGTATCAAGGTGGTCAGGGGGATGTTCCAGGTTCAAATTTTAATGGTACAAGTACTAATCTAGATGATATAACAATTTTAGCCTTACCGGCAACACCAACAACTACGGTTACACCAACAAGTTGTACTGTACCAACAGGAACAATAAAGGTAGATACTCCTGTTAATGGCTCTGGAATCATTTATACAATTAAAGGGACAAATCCAGTAACGACACCAATAAGTAATACTTCAGGTATTTTTTCTGGATTGGCACCAAATACTTATGTGGTTACTACAACAAATGCAGATGGGTGTATTTCTCTCCCGACTAATGGTATAATTATCAACGCAGTTGCAAACGCACCAAGAACTACTGGTGCTTCCGTTTGTAAAGGGAATACCGTTGGAGCTTCATTAACAGCTACGTCTACATCATGTTCAAGTGGTAATATAAAGTGGTATCTTAATGCTACAGGTGGGACACCAATAGTTGGTGCTAACGGGACTTCATTTAATCCTTTTGAAATTTCAGATTCTGGTTTAACAGCCTCTAGTGCTCCACAAACGAAAACGTATTATGCAGCTTGTGATGATACAAGTTGTAGAACTGCAGCTAATTTTGTTATTAATGCAGTACCTATTATTACTAGAATAACCCCAGCTTCACGATGCGATGCAGGAACAGTAATTTTGGAGGCTACGGCATCAGCAGGAACAATTAATTGGTATGCTGATCAAACAAGCACTACAGTATTGGCTACGGGAACGAGTTTTAGCACACCAAATTTATCCACAACAACTACGTATTATGTTGGTGTAACTGATAATGGCTGTACTTCAAATAGAACTGCTGTTGTAGCAACTGTAAATGCTTCCCCAACAATTAATTCTACTAAACAAGGTTCTATATGTGGAGCTGGAAGCGTAACACTAGAAGCTACGGCATCATCAGGCGCAACAATCAATTGGTATGCGAATCTGACAGATGTTACACCATTAGGAACAGGAACGAGTTTTACTATACCAAATTTATCAACAAGTACAACTTATTATGTTGGAGCTACTACAGCCGCTGGTTGTACTACGGCATCAAGAATTGCAGTTGCTGCAGTTGTAAATACAGCTTCTACAATTGTATTTACTAGTGGGGCACAAAATCCTGCAGTTTGTACAGTAACAGCGATTCCAACAACTGTTTATACTTTTGGTGGCAGTGCTACAAATGCTATAGTCACAAACATACCAGCAGGACTAAGATGGGATGTAGATCCAAATGCAAAAACAGTAACTATTTCAGGAACCCCAACAACAGGAGGTACTTATACAATAACTACTGTTGGACATACAGCACCTTGTACAGAAGTTACTATAGAAGGAAAGGTAACGGTGAGTGCGTCGATTCCACAACCAACAGCAAACATAGTAACACAACCAACTTGCGCAACAGCTACAGGAAGTTTTACAATCAACAATTATAACTCATCTTATACTTATACAATAGCCCCATCAACAGGAATATCTCAAGGGGGTAGCACAATAACAGCACCAGCAGGGAGATATAAAGTAACAGCAAAATCTGGAAGTTGTACATCAGTAGCATCAGCAGATGTTGTTATTAATGCACAACCAGCTACACCAGATCGACCAGTTGCAGGTGTGGTAACACATCCAACATGTGCTGAAGCAACAGGAAGTTTCCAGATTACAGGATTCGTTAGTACAAGCACTTATACTTTTACACCAGCAATAGCTGCTTCTAACATTTCGAGCACTGGATTAGTAACAGCTGTGGCAGGAACAACATATACATTTAAAGAAACAAATGCCGTAGGTTGTACGTCGTTGGCATCAGCAAATATTGTTGTAAATGCGCAACCAGCAATACCAGATCAACCAATAATTACAACTACGGCAGCTACGTGTTCAATAGCATCGAGTAGTAAAATAGATAATTATGTTACAGGTAATACCTATATTTTTAATCCAACAGGACCAGCGGTTTCTAATAGTGGATTAATAAGTAATATGACAATTGGAAAAAACTACACGGTTAGCTCAGGAAATGGAAAATGTACTTCATTAGCATCAGCATCATTTAGTAATGCCGCTCAATTAGCTACACCA
>NZ_JAJMOZ010000011.1:0-170705 GCF_020991525.1 Flavobacterium sp. EDS | reverse complement strand
TACGATCAGCAGGTGCTATGAGTTCGGCAGAAGGGGATAGAGGTTGCGGTGGGGACGTTACTATGTTTCAGAGTGATTTTGCGAATCAAGTTAGGGGTGAGAGCCAAAGTGAGGGTGGTGACCCACCTAGTAAAAAGAAGACTGCTTGGCAACAATCATATAATCCAAAGACGGGTAACACTGATATAGGAAAATTTGCATTATTGAAATTTGGAGAATCTTTAGAAAAAGGTCAGCAATTAGTTAATAAAAATAAAAGTGAAATTATTGGATTTTCAAAAGAAATGCAAAAAATTGGAGAAAATACCACTACAACAGGTTTAGCGGCTACTGCTGTTGCTGCTGGCGCGCCATTTGAAGGTATTGGCGCCATACCAGGATTAAAAGTTGCGGAAATTGGTGGATTTATTACGTTGGAAGGTAAAGCAATTAAGGTTGTGACTAATGCGCTTACAGGTGATGAGAAAGCTGCAGCTCATGATACTGCTGTTGAAATCACTAGTCAAGCGGCGGGAGCACTTGTAGGTTCATTTTTTCCAATTCCTAATACTGTTTTAGCAAATTCAACAAAAGAATTTCTAAAAGCTTCTAAAGAAATTGTAAAAAATACTTCAAGCGAAACTGTTAAAAAAAATTGCGCAATAATTAGATAGAATTTTTATGAAATATAATATATTTATCAGTATAATTTTAGCCGTTATATCATTTATCGTTTATAAATTTCATGTTTTTTGGCTCAAAAATATTAAAAATGAACTACTTTCAGAAGAAGGTACGCGCCTTAATAAAGTACAACATTGGGTCATTATTTTAGGAACCGCTATTTTTTCTATAATATATTTTTTAAAATCAATTATAAATTAAGTAAAATGAATTTTCAAGAATTTAATAGCTATTTAGCACCTGTTGGGTTAATTTTAGCAGGTATAATTATAAAACTTTCTAATAATAATGAACTTTTCGGTTCTTTTAAAAAAAGATGGTATGTTTTTTTAATATATAGGTTTAGCATTACTGATATTTAAAATCATGAAGATGTAGACAACTAAATCCCCGCTCCCGCACGAATCCTTTCGTGTGGCACAACGATAATCAAAGAAAATACATTAAACCCGACCGCTCAGATATGTGCAACGATAGTGCGGAAATGTTAGGGACGTTATTTGATAGTTTTGCACAAAGAGGCAATAATAATGAAAGATTACAAGATGATGGATTAGAAGTCATTTAAGCAAGGAAATCTGCTGGAACTGCTTCTAGTTCAGATTTGCAAAAACTTAAAAAGCATAAAAAAATATGAGAGACAGAAGTCCAAGACAAAGTAAAGATAAGAAGATATGATAATAGATAAATTGCTTAATATAAATGGAATACCTTTTCATGAGGCAGTTAAATTGATTAATGAAATTTGCAATCAAAACACTAAACTTTCATTATCACAAATTAATTTTATCTTGAATATTGGTGAAAAGCAACTTGTAAATATTTTTTTTGATGAATATAAATATTTTGACCAAGAAGAATTTTCATTAATAGAAGATTTCATTAACAAGAATTTAGAAATTGAAAATAAAAATCACCTTTCAGATTTAATTTATTTTGCGACTGATTTTGGATTAAATATAAATTATGAAAAAATATTAAGTCTTTTAATAGTTGAGGAAGAAGATTTAGAATGTCTGGTATTAGGATGTTTGGAATATATTAATATGAATGTTAAATTTTTATATGTTGAGGAACTAGTGAAAAAATTAGAATATATACGAAATAATATTTTATATCACCAAAATGAGCAATTATTAGCTAGTTTAATTTTGTTTAGAATAACTCATAAAATCAAATATTTAGATTTTATAACAGAATTAATAGAATACGACAAAAGTAATTTAGAGTTTTTAAAAAATAAACTTAAAGAAAAAATGTATAATAGTGATTATTTTGATTTTTCAGAATTGAATAAAAAAATAGCTGATGTATCAGATTTGTAATTTTTCAGAGTTAGTGTTCTGTAAAACTTTTTTATGGGAGGATGAACAATCTCCCGCACGAATCTTCTCCTAATTCTCCCATAACAATTAAAGTACATTAAATTATGGCAAAAGTAATATTAGAAGGTTGGAGAGAAGGATTAAAGAAAGTCTCACTTACAAAGTTACAAATTGAAAAATTAGGCATGTCTTTAAAAGAATCTAAATCAAATGTAGATTCTCTTTTAGAGGATGAGAAAATAGTTTTAGAAATTGATGATGAAAATTTAGCAAAAGAATTTTTAGAAGAAGCGGAAAAATTAGGAGCTAATTGTAAACTCTTCACTGATGATTATGTTTGACATATTCCATTTTAATCATTTTATATTATTCTTAATTGAATTTTTAGCATCGTTCATGCTTTGTACGATTCCTTTTTTAACTTATCTTCGCTTTTTATACATTTATAAGTACATTTAACTCATTTAAAAAAATAATTTGTGAAGAAAAACCATGAAGACGTAGAAGAAAATCAGCTTAAGCGTGGGCTGAGCAACCGCCATATTCAATTAATTGCCTTAGGCGGATCAATTGGAACAGGTCTTTTCCTTGGTATTGGTCCAGCAGCTGTGTTAGCAGGTCCATCTGTTATTTTAGGATATGCTGTTGCAGGAATTATTGCTTTTTTTATAATGAGACAGCTTGGTGAAATGGTTGTTGAAGAACCTGTATCAGGAAGTTTTAGTCACTTTGCTTATAAATATTGTGGTTCTTTTGCTGGTTTTGCATCGGGTTGGAATTATTGGATTTTATATATTTTAGTGAGTATGGCTGAACTTACAGCCATTGGTGTTTATGTTCAGTTTTGGTGGCCTGAGGTTCCGCTCTGGGCATCCAGTTTGTTTTTCTTTCTGGTAATTAATGCTTTAAATTTTGCCTCTGTAAAAGTTTATGGTGAAACTGAATTTTGGTTTTCAATTATAAAAGTTGTTGCTATTATTGCCATGATTCTCTTTGGTACGTACTTGCTGATAAGTGGAACAGGAGGAGAGCAAGCAACAATTCATAACCTATATAACGATGGAGGTTTTTTCCCAAAAGGGTTCTTTGAAAAAACTACTAATGGTAGTTTTCAAGGTTTATTAGCTGCAATGGCTCTAATTATGTTTTCTTTTGGTGGTTTAGAACTAATTGGAATTACGGCTGCTGAAGCAGAAAATCCAGAAAAAAATATTCCAAAGGCTACAAATCAAGTTATCTATAGAATACTTATATTTTATGTTGGTGCATTGGTTATTTTGTTTGCTTTATCACCTTGGCAACAAATTACTACAGATAGCAGTCCATTTGTAATGGTTTTTCAAAATTTAAACGGAATGGAATTTGAGTTGTTTGGTGAGAAAATATTTTTTACACGTCTTATTGCAAATGTGCTTAATATAATTGTATTAACGGCTGCTTTATCAGTATATAATAGTAGTGTATACAGTAATTCACGTATGTTATATGGCTTAGCAGATCAAGGAAATGCTCCTAAGTTTTTAAAGAAATTAAACAGACAATCGGTTCCCATTAATGCCATTTTAATTTCTTCATGCTTTGCAGCTATTTGTATTTTAATAAATAAAGTAATTCCAGAAGAGGCTTTTAGTATTTTAATGTCTTTGGTGGTTTCTTCTTTAATTATTAACTGGGTTATGATATCTTATACCCATCTAAAATTCAGACAAGCAAAAAACAAGGAAAATTCACAAACTAAGTTTCCTTCATTGTTTTATCCCATAAGTAATTACATTTGTTTTATTTTTTTATTTGGAATTTTATCAATCATGTGGATCACTAATATGAAGTTATCCGTAGAATTAATTCCGATTTGGTTGGGTATTCTTTTCTTATGTTATAAAGTTTTTAAAACAAAAAATAAGTAGTTTTTACTGAATCATTGATTTATAGGCATTGATTGTCAACATATAGTTGATTATCAATGCCTTTTTTTAATAGTATACTTTTCAATTTTTAATTATTAATGTACAAAGGGTTTAAAATATAGAGGAATCTATATTCAGCTTTCTTTAATGTTATTAAAAGTATTATCATAAAACCAGTACAAATACCTATAATTCAAAACATTATTCGATGTAAATTGCATTTAAAATATTTTTTTATTGATGGTTAATATAAACGAACAAGATACTTTCTTCATAAATATCTTTTTAAACGAATGAGTCCTCAATACTAATTTAACTATATACTATGAAAAATTGTTCAGTTACAGTAATTGATAAAAGTTCACCATATTATCAAAAATCTAGAGAAATTTCTAATCTTTTGTTGCTAAACGATGGCAAGTTAAGTCCTGATGAAATTGCTTATTGTGAATCTGCGGAAGATGTCAAATGTGTATTAAACCATTGTCAGCAAAATAATAAATTATTTAGAATTCGTTCCGGCGGACATCATCACGAAGGAGCTTGTACAGCAGATAATGTTATAATTATTGATACTTCGAGAATGAATAAAATAGTTATTGATACAACGATAAAGACAGCAATAATATCGTCTGGAGCTAAACTAAAAGAGGTGTATAAAGAACTTACTGAACATGAATTAGTAATTCCTGGTGGTGGTTGTGATTCTGTTGCAATAGGAGGTTTAGCACAAGGGGGTGGCTGGGGACCTTACTCCAGATTATATGGTATGACCTGCGATTCACTAGTAAGTGCTCAAATCGTAATAGCAGATGGGAAAGCAGGATTTAAAATAGTCGATGCAAACACTGAAAATGAATACAAGGACTTATTTAAAGCCTTGAAAGGTTCAGGAGGAGGAAACTTCGGAGTGGTTACCAGTTTAACTTTTAAAACGCAATCGCTTGTAGGTCTGAAAAAAGTATCATTTTATATTCAAATGAATAAGAAGGGAAACCCCCAATATATATTAAATAAATGGTTTAAAAATGCTTCGCAGGCCATCAATGTGATTACTTCTTTTGCGAGAGTATATCCAAAGGAGAATAATTTACGCTTGTATATTTCTGGTATCATCATAACTGGAAAAAATGATAGTGAACAAGTAATAAAAAAACGAATAGCTACAATTATTGATGAAAATTTCCCAACTGAATATATAAAAATTGAAATAAATACTTTAAATACTCAAAATGATACATTAAACAGCGAAAATTTTACATCTATTGAAAATAGTATCAGTAGCGATGTTTTTATAAATGATATTCTTAAAACACAAGGAAAACAAGTTCCAGTTGCCCCAACATCAACATGTGATTTGCCACATCCTCACAAAATAAGTTCTTTTTTTCCAAAAAAAGGGATCGATTATGCTGCTTTTGCGAATGCAATTTTTGAATATATGAATAAAGACCATGGATTCGGAAATAAGCTGAATTGCTATTTAAGTATTCACGGAATGGGAGGTAAGATTAAAGATGGGGATAATTATTTTTATTATAAGAATCGAGATTTTATGCTTCAAATTCAGGCTTGGTGGTCAGATCCTAATGATCTTGATAATAATAAATACTTAGCTTGGGTAGAAAGTTTAAGATTGGAATTAAGTAATAAAGGTTTTACAGAAGGCTGTTTCGTTAACTTTCCTGACTACAACTGTATAAGAAAGCTTGGTCGCATGGAGAAATATGATCCCACAAACGATAATGATAGAATCAAATTATTACTTCAATTTTACGAAAAACCATATTTAATTGATTTACTTAAAATTAAACAAAAGTATGATAGTAAAAACCTCTTCTTACATGAAATGAGTTTAAAATCAGGATTTTTAAATAATTTCATGTAAAAGTGAATGAATCAAAAATAAGAATTATAAAAAAATGATTGGATTGGTGAATTTGAAGAGTCTAATCCAAAATTCAAATAGTATGGTACAATTAAATCAAGAAGTAAAAAACGCTTTATAAGCAGAAAGGGAAACTAATAGTTTCTCTTTCTTTTGCTAAATACTAAAATTAAAATAGTAGCATAAACTTGAGCTACAACTTGTAATATTGTAATAATACCATTTATAGGATGCAAAGTAAGTTCCTCTTTTATTAAAGGTGGTAATGTATTAATTCCGATAATAATTAAAACTAACAGAATATATTTAATCCAAGAGACTTCAAATCTAAGTGCTAATCCGATTATTGAAATAAAAATAATAGCTGTAACGCTAATTATTATATCTGTTTTTGATGAAAGTATTTCGGGGGAAAGAAAAAAATTAAGAATACCAAGACAAGCAGAAATAAAAAACAAATTAGATGCTTTAGTATAATTTGGGTTCAAAGAAAATTTCATCAGCAGTTATATAAATTTATGGCATAAAAGTAATAAAAAATCGAAGCGAAAAACGTTTCTAACACAATTTAGATTACTAAAAATAATTAGAAAAAGCATCTAATTATTTGCTTCAAATTACCATTGATTTTCCAAAAAAGTCTTCACTATTTTTCATCTATTTCCTTCAATAAAATATACCTTTGTAATATCTTTTACACCTACAAAAACATAATTTTATGGATTATGATAAATTTATTTTCTGCCTTGAGGCTGTTACCGATGTGGAAATAGACCTAACTACTGAAGTTATAAAAAACTTAGAACAGCTTGCTTTCGAACAAGGAATTTCGAGTATTCATAAAACTTGTGATACTATTGAGGGATTCGAAGATAGCCTTAACGCATTGCTTTATGACGACCATAACTTTAAAGATTACGAAATAATATATTTTGTGATGCCAGGGGAACCAAATAATGTATGTCTTAATGAATATTACTATAGTTTAGAAGAAATAGCCGAAATTTTTGAAGGCAAAATGAAAGGCAAAATTTTGCATTTTTCTAATGCCAAAATACTCGATTTAAGTGAAGAAGAAGCACAATATTTTCTTGATATAACAGGTGCACGCGCTATTTCGGGTTACGGAACTGCTCTTAAAAAAATTACAAGTACTAGCACGCTAGATAAAGCATTCTTTAGTTTATGTCAAGAAGAAGATGATATAATTGAAATTGTTGAAGAGCTACATCAAAAGTATTATGATCTTTGTAAACACCTTGATTTTAGATTGTACTATTAAATCCTAATACATAAAAAGAAACATAGATTATATACTCATAATAGAAATACTTTTTTGAGAGTAAATAAGCTATGTTTCTGTGTTTTAAAATGAATCACATAAACTAATTATTTAAGCTTTTGTATTTGTTCGAATATTTCGTTTAAGGTTTCTTTCATATCTTTTGGTGTGTTTTCGCCACTCTGATTAGTAATGATAAATACACCTAGATTATATTCTGGAATGATATAAATAAAACATTGTGAGCGAGTAACGCCGCCATGATGCATATATAATGTTCCTTGTTTTTCATCTTTGTTTACTCGCCAGCAATATCCTGAACTAAAACGATCGTTAACTTTAACCAATGGTCTGTGAGATTCCGCTACAACAGCATCATTTTTTAATTGGTATTTAATGTATTTTACCATATCGGGAACGGTAGATTTTACGTTTCCGCCAGCACCCCAAGGCAATGTTGCCATTTTGGTACTGATTTCGTTATAAGCACAATGATAACCAATTGCAAGATTTTTTTCTTCTTCTGGAGATAAATTGATCATTGTATGGCTCATTTGAGCATGTTTGGCAAAATATTCTTTTAAAATAACTTCAAATTTTTTGTTGTAAACTTTCTCCAAAACAGCCGCTAAAAGCTCTATTCCTGCACTTGAATAAGAAAAGTTATATCCAGGAATAGTATCAATTTTTATTTGGTGTAAATCTTTGAAAAAATCCTTTTGTGTGTAATTTTTTAATGTATTATTAAGATCTGTTGGAGTCTCTTTTTTGGTGAAATTTTTCAGCATTTCATTTATGCTTAAAGGAATCATATTAGGCAAACCACTTGTATGGGTAACCAAATCTTTTATTCGAATTGGATGGTTATCGAATGTTAGATTTGGATAATCTTCGCTTAAATATTTTTGAACAGGATCATCAAGGTTTATTTTTTTATCCAAAACTGCTTTGGCAATTAATGTACCTGTATGGGTTTTTCCTAATGAACCGATTTCATAAATTGTTTTATTTGTTGGTGGGTTTGATTTTCCTTTTTCTAATTCACCATAATGACCGATGAATTCTTGTCCTTGATAAACTATACCAATTGACGTAGAATTTATTAAAGGCTTTTCTATCATTTTGATTGCAGCACTATCAACTATTGCTTTTAGATTAGTTTTTTGTGCAATACTTATTAGAGGTAATACTAATAAAACGATAAAGAGTAATTTTTTCATGATTTCTATTTTTTTGAGGTTATTGTTATTTGATACAAATGTGCGTTGGATAATCATGAAATACGTACGACAAAAAAAAGTCGAACGTATTTTTTTATTAAAATGAGTTCGACTTATTATAAGATAGCGTACGAGTAATTACAAATTATTGTTAATTAGCGATTTACAAACTGTATTAAAGTTTATTTTGTATACTATTTTAAGGATGTATTAAAATTTTATTCTTTGCAATGGTCTTTAAAAATTGATTTTTCTTCGATTAAAAAAGTACTTTGGAACTTATTGGATGTATTTATTTTTTTATAGATATATAGTAAGTTAGTATTATTGTAATCATAATCTTTGGTGTTTTCCTCACCTGCTACATAGTTTAGTTGGCTTATGTAGGCATTTCTTTTTTCATCCAATGTATAGTTTAGTTTAAAGAGCTCGTTTTCGATATCGTTATCATACCTTTTGTATTTTGGTGTATACAATATAAGATTTGGTTCAAAATCGATACCTGATATTTGTGCAAATTCAGATTCAGTTAAGGCATCATTTAAGTCTTGTTTTTCTCCAAAATGTTTAGAATAATATAAACCTCCATCTTTATAGAGATAAGAAAACGGATGGTAGTTTTCTTTATCTTCAAAGTGATTCACTATAAAATCATTGAATTTTTCGGTATTATTGAAGGTGTAAATTGTAGGTTTATAACCTTTGTTTTCTGAATATGAATAAGGTAAGGAAGTAAATGATATGGTATCGGCTTTTTTAGTTGTTGTATATACTTCTGGAAACTGAATGCATCGATGGCCTTTTACATAAACTCGTTGTAGTTTTGGGTTTACTGCACTAAGTTTCCCAATATGCATAAATGTTTCTTCCTCATGTAATCCGTTTGAGAGCATAAACTTTGTACTGTCTTTTAGCTCTGGGGTATGTCTTCCATAAACCTGAAATGATTCTTTAGGAGCATCGGGGACAAAGTTTACTTCTCCGTGTTCTTTTAAAGACCATTTTCCTGTTATTAATGTTGCATATCCTATTATTATAAATGTGCCATCGGGTTTTAGGTAATGGCTTCCGCCTCTTAATTTATAATAACCCACTACATCATTTTGGGTTTGTGCTTGTGTATTATAATTTGAGAGCATAATAGCGAATAGGATAAATATTTTTTTCATAAATAATCTAAAAAACTTATTAGTGTTAACAAAAAAACGAAAAAGCCTGTTTGGCATTCATTTTGTGCAAAAAACTTTTTTTAAGCAAATATAACACACTATTTATTACAAATAATAAAAAGACTAGAACAGAAGTGGAATCTATTATCCAAAAGATTTAGAAAAACGTATGCAATACCGAACGCACTGACAAATAATAAAAAGGAGCATGAAGAAAATAAAAGCAGAAAATACTTTAAGGAATAGAAAGAAAGGAAGTAGAAATAAGAATCTATATTTAAAATGCAACTTAATTGTATTTAAATTAAGTTGCATTTTTTTAACTACAAGTTTCATTAATGCGAAACCGATTTTAATCCGATGATTGAACCAACTAATGTTGCAATAAAGAACAATCTCCAGAAGTTAGTTGGATCTTTAAACACAAAAATACCGACTAAAACTGTTCCAACGGCACCAATTCCTGTCCATACAGCATAAGCAGTTCCAATAGGTAGTGTTTGTGTACTCTTGATAAGAAGCAACATACTTATAACAAGTGATGCCAAGAATCCTCCGTACCATAAATAAACATCATTTCCAGTTGCTTCTTTAGCTTTTCCTAAGCACGAAGCAAACGCCACCTCAAATAATCCTGCAATAATCAAAAGAATCCAATTCATATTTTTAAATTTTAATAGGGCAAAGATCCACTAGCAGATTCAATTAAAATTTAACAAATGATAAAAAATGAATTTATTTTATTTCAGCTCGTATTCGGCTTAAACTTACTTGGGTAATCCCGAGATAAGAGGCAATATGCCCTAATTGAACTCTCTTAATTAAATCGGAGTTATTGATTATTAATTCGTTATATCTTTCAGTCGCGGTTTTAAACTGCCTGGATATTAATCGCTCTTCCGTTTTTATGAGTTCACTTTCTGCAAATTTTCTTCCCCAATTTGCAATATGTATATCTTCTTCAAATAATCGTTGCAGATTGGCAGTTTTTAATTCATAGAGATCACAGTCTTCCAACAATTCGATATCTTCATAGCCCTTTTGGTTTTCGACATAGCTTCTCATAGAAAGAATTGTTTCTCCTTCTTTGCCAAACCAAAAAGTAACATCGTTACCATTCTGATTTATGTATGCTCTAACAATTCCTTTCTTTATGAAATAAATATTTGTCTCAATTTTCCCTGATTTTAATATAACATGTCCCTTCGAAAAGCGAACCAAAGTAATATTTTCTTCCAAAGCTTTTCTAGAGTTTTCGGGTAATTCAGCTATTTTGTCAAAAATGTTGTTGCTATTCATTGTGGGAATGAGGATGATTTTTTTAATTACTAAGTACAGGAATAAGATGTTCCCAGTTTAATTGTTTTGCAATATCTAAGGCAGTTTTACCTTGATTTGTTTTTATATCTTTATTTACTCCAGAC
Organism: Flavobacterium sp. EDS; assembly: GCF_020991525.1. NCBI lineage: Bacteria > Pseudomonadati > Bacteroidota > Flavobacteriia > Flavobacteriales > Flavobacteriaceae > Flavobacterium > Flavobacterium sp. EDS. The sequence goes on along the minus strand of NZ_JAJMOZ010000011.1, from coordinate 159,827 downwards.
TCCAGCAAAACTGTTACAGAAGTCTTATTTCCAGCAATTGTTTCTCTATGTAATAAAGAAAATCCTTCTTCATCCTGATAGGTAATTTCATCCGGATTTTGTTCTAAGAACTCCTGAAGTTTTTCTTTCATGTTTTTACTCATAGGATGTTCTATAAGATTTTCTGGCTTATCTTTTTGTTCATTAACAAGCAGTACTTCATTGAAATCCCCAAAATCTAATCCCCAGGCTTTATCATGGTCTTTTCTTTCCTGATTTGTCATTTCTGAGCGTATCGCCTGAATTGTAAATCCTCCATAAGCTCTTGGTTGAGAGGATGAGAATAATTTTGAAAGCCCCTTTGGAGAACTGCCCTGAATAGCAAATAACCAATCACTAATCTGGCTTAAAGGAATCACAACTTCATCTCCATTCTCGATGTTTGTTAACTCGTTTGGGGCGTTTATTAAAACACCTCTTATCTGTTCTCCATCAAAAGTGATATCATTAATCCACATATGTTCTACAATAGGATGTTCACTTTCTTCAGTATCTTGAGAAAATGCCACTTTTACGCATGCTACGGTTAATGCAGGAACAATTCGGCGGTATTCCCAAGATAGTTCTCTCCAAAAATATTTAAACGTTTCTTGTGCATTTTTAAAAGCTTCTATCATTTTTGGACTATCTCCTTTGGCAAAGAATATTTCTTGATTTGACATTTCTTTATTTTTTAAGTTATTAGTAGGGTAAATAAACTCGATTTAGTTTCAGTTTATATTAAAATGTAATTTTTGTATTGCTAATATATGATTATTTTATCACTAATGGCAAGTGATTTTATGACTAATACTGCACTATACCCATAAAAAAGCTCCTTAATTTCTTAAGGAGCTTCGTTTTATAGATTGTAATTAATAAGAATTAATGTGCTGTATTTTTTACTATAAAAAAATAGGGGAGAAGCACTATTTTTGGTTTGATAGGAGGTATCTGCTATTTACTAAAAACAAATTCTTTTCCTCCTTGTTTTAAAACCATTTGTTTTTTATCAGTATTAAATTCAAGAACGATTCCTGCTTGATCGAATTTAAAAATATTTGTTTCTGTAGCATCTAATGGAAATGCAGGTTGACCAGTTGCTTGTGCAAATAATTTATTTTCGTTTCGAGTAATATCGATTTTTATCGGAATCTCTGTACTTGAATATTGTCCAGTATATAAATCTAAAACTTCTGGTTTTAGCTCTAATAAATTAAAAGTAGGCATTTCAAATGGTTTATTGAAATAACTACTCAAAGCACATTTAAGTATATTATTATTTGGGTAAATCATTCCATTTGAAGTAATAGCTACTGATAGTTTTTCGTCTGGGTAATAAGCTAAAATAGATCTAAAATCATCTATGCCACCTGTATGACCATACCCTTTATGCTCAAGATAAGGTACTTCAAACATTCCCATTCCAAAATTTTGGTTTAACGTTTTCATTAGCGATAAAGACTTTTCAGAAACTATTTTGCCATTAAAAAGCCCTTCTATAAATAGTGTCAAATCAGTTGGATTCGATACAATTGCTCCAGCACCCATTGGTATTGAAGGATCTGTATCTGTTCCTTTTTCCCATTTATCAGTAAAATGATACGAATAAGCTTCATCATTTTGATTCTTTGTTTTATTTCCAAAGTAGGTGTTTTTTAAACCTAATGGAGTTATAATTTTAGAATCTAAAACTGCTGAATACGATTTTTTATAGATTTTTTCAAGAATATAACTTAAAATAACATAATTAGAGTTGCTATATTCTGCTTTACTATTAGGTTCAAAATCACTTTTAAATTTAGAAATAATGGCAATCATTTCCTCGTCAGATTTTGGTTTTGCAATAAAAACATCAGATCTTAAATTTTCTTCATTAGTAAAATTATGAATACCACTTCTATGATTTAATAAATTCTCAATAGTTATTTTTTTAGAATTTTCAATTTGTGGATAATAAGCATCTAGTGTTTGACCCAATGTTAGTTTATTCTCTTCAATTGCTTTAAAAATCAATGAAGCAGTAAACATTTTGGATATAGAACCAATTTTGTATTTAGTTTTAACTGTTGCTTTTTTTAAATTTTCTACATCCGAATAACCTATAGCTTTAGTGTATAACAATTTTCCATTTTCAGAAACAGCTATGCTGCCCATGAATTTATCTTTTTTTTCTAAAATCTGAAACAGACTATCTATTCTTTGATTATTGAATGTTTGCGAGAAACAACTTGTAACGCTTACGATAAGCAGACTGGTAATTAGGATTTTTTTCATAGTGATTTATTTAGTATTGATTGATTTCTTGAATTTTAATAATAATGTAATTAAGAAGTAAAAGAGTAGTATAGAAGCTATCATAACTGGTATAAACGCATTACCTAATGTTTCAGGAATCCCGTTTTGGTTTGCTTTATTGCTGAGCCCTAAGACGAAAGAAGAACCATTTTTATACCAGAATCCTACTTCAGTAGGATTGTTTATTTTAGCAAATATTAAAAACACAAATACAAATAATAAGAGATATAAAACGAAAAAAATTATATACGAAAAACCGTTAGTTATATTCAATAACAAAGCCCTGAAAACATGAATCGGATTAAATGTTTTAGTAGCTTGTTCCAGTTTTTTATCAGCAATAAGTGGTTTCAAAACTTCCTCTGGAATACCAAGTTTTTCTATAACATCTAGTAATACATCAATTTCGTTAAGCCCATTTTTATGCTGAAGTGCTTCAAATATATGACTATTAAATTCCATGTAAATATCTTGTTTGTCATCTTTAGACAAGACATCTGTAACCTTTAAAATACGCTTCATATAATCGTTATAAACTCTTTTTGAAGCCTCTTGACTGAATTTTATTTCTCCTGTTTTCATTTGATTATTTTTTGAATGGCATTTTCTAGATTTTTCCAATACTCATTCATATGAACAAGTGTTTTTATTCCAGTAGGGGTCAGAGCGTAATACTTTCTAGGAATTCCAGTTTCTTGTTCTACCCATTTAGAGTCAACTAAATTTTCCGTTTTAAGTCTATTCATTAACGGATATAAAGTACCCTCAGCAATTTCTATCTCGGTATGTTTTTTTATTTGTTCAATAAGCTCATAACCGTAATACTCGTTTTCTTTAAGAACATTAAGAATGATAAAAGTAAGTGTCCCTTTTTTTACCTGTGATTTCCAGTTTGTAACAAAAGTTTCATTCATGAAAAAAATTTATTAGTTAAGACAAATATATAGCAAAATACATAGTTATACAATGTATATAAATAAAAAAATGAACACATTACACCAATGTGTTCATTTTTAATTAATTGAAACAAATTTAATGCATTAAAAAGAGCTTTTTAATAAAATTGTTCGCTCTATATTTATTTTTTCCAAAAAATATTCGTCATGTGATATAACGATTAGCGTTCCTTTAAATTCATTTATTGCCGCAGTTAATATTTCAATATTTTGGATATCAAGATTATTAGTAGGCTCGTCAAGGATTATAGTATCTGGAGACTGATTGCCTATTGTTATGCAACAAAGCATCAAACGCATTTTTTCTCCACCACTTAACACAGTACAAGGTTTATCCCAATCTTCTCTACTAAATAAGAAACGATTGAGCCTCATCTTGATGTCATGTTCTTGTAATGAAGAGCTATTAAATTCTTGTGCTTGGTCATACACTTTTAGCTCATTGTTTATAAGGGAATAATCCTGATCGATATAAACTGATTTATTCTCTGCTCGATATAGTGTACCTCTTTTTGGATCAAATTTTCCTAGTATTAATTTTATTAAAGTAGTTTTTCCTGAACCGTTTGCACCTTTTAATGCAATGCGCTCACCGCTTCTAATTTGAATATTTAAGCTTTCTTTCCAAAGAAATTCATTATTATAACTGTAATTGATTGCTTTGGCATCAAACAGTATTTTGCCTTTGTGCAATTGCGAAGTATCAAAACCAAATTTCATTTTGTCAATATCTGGCAAAGCCGAGCGTAATTCTTGTAGTTCTTTCGAAATACCATCAATCTTTTCGGTGTGAATGCCTTTTATTTTCGATGTGCTATTCTCGGCATTATTCCTTAAGGTATTTATCATTATTCGGGCAACACCAGCTTTTTCTTGTTTCTTTTTACCACGTGTATCTAGTTTTTGTTGACGTTCCAGAGTTTCACGTTCTTTTTCTTTGGCCTTTCGTAATGCTTTTTCTTTACTGTGCAGATCCTGATTTAATGCGTTTTGTTCTATTTGCTTTTGCTCAGCATAAAAATCATAATTACCACCATAAACACTAATCCCTCGTTTACTTAGTTCTAAAACAGTGCTTAAAATATTTAGAAGTTTTCTATCGTGACTTACTATAATTAAAGCGCATGATGTAGATTGGATAAAATTATATAATAATTGCCTGGCAACTCTATCAAGATGGTTACTGGGTTCATCTAAGAGAACTAATTCTGGCTGATGGATAGAAATACCAGCAAGAAAAACCTTTGTCTTTTGTCCACCACTTAAAGTTTCCATTTTTTGTGATAAATCCAAGTCCGTTAATTGCCAATATTTCAGGGCAGTATCGCAACGTTCCTCGATAGACCAATCGTCATTTAATAGGTTCAGATTAGTTTCGGATACATTTCCCACTAGTATTTCTTTAAGTGCATTGAGCTTATCTTCAATTTGTAATGCCTGGGCAATCGTAAAATGATTGTATTGACCAAATACTTGTGGTATATAATAAGGTTTAGAATTGTATTTAACTTGCCCTTTAGAAGGCTGTAATTCACCCGCAATAATTTTGAGTAAAGTCGATTTTCCTATACCATTGTTGCCTATTAAGGCTATTTTTTCGTTATCATTGACAGTAAAACTAATGTTGTCAAATAACAATTCCTTGTTCGGATGTGTATATGAGATGTTTTGTAGAATAAGCATAATTTCTTTCTTGTGAGATGAATAAATTAAGCAGACCACATTTGTAGTCTACCTTCTTGATTGTTCAAAAGAAATTATTTTTCACATAAAATAGTACGCTTATTTAGAGTTAGCAAAGATACATTTTTTTCTTAATTAGCTTTTCGGCTCTGCTTAAACGAAAAAAGGCTCCTTAATTTCTTAAAGAGCCTGATTGTATATTTTTTAATTATAAAGAATCAATAACCTAAAATAAAAGGGTAGAAGAGAGACTATTTTGGATAAATAAAATCTTTAAAACAAACTATTTTCTATTAGAAATTACTGTTTTAAGAGATTCACCTAAATTTTTAAATTTATTAAAGGTTCCATTAGAAATCAGATCCTTTTCTATGCTTATTTTTAATTGGTTATCAGTAACTACAAAAGAGAATACGACTTCACCATTTTCTTCTTTAATCCATTTAAAAGTTTTACCAGAAACACTCTTATATTCTTCGTCGACATTATCCGATAATAACTTTATAATTTCCTCTTTTTTATCTAAAGTAAATTTAGCTCTCAAACTATAAAAAGTATCTGAATCATTAACAGATACTGAACTGTGCTGCCTTTCAACTCCATCAATTTTAGTTTTCGAAGAAGACGAACTACTACTTGTTGTTTTAGATTGTGCATTTATCAGAAAGGAACAAAGCATAAACACTAATAAAGAAATTATTTTTATCATTTTACTAATTATTTGATTTAACATTAAATTCAAGACCAATTCCGCGAATACTCAAAATAGAAATAGAGGTATCTTCTTTAAAATACTTTCTCAAACGGCTAATAAATACATCCATACTTCTGCCCAAAAAGAAATCATCATTACCCCATATTTCTTTTAGTATATCTTCTCTCTTTAAAAGCTTGTTTCTGTTGTTGTATAAATATTGAATTAAATGCGCCTCACGTTCAGTAATACGGTGAGTTACTTTTTTATGTGTTAGCATAAAATTATCAATATCAAACATATAGTCTCCGATGACCATTTGTTTAACTGATGCTTTTAATACAGGAACTTTATTAATACGTTTCAGTATATTAGTAATTCGTAAAATAAGCTCATCTACTTCAAATGGTTTCACTACATAATCATCTGCACCAAGCTTGAGTCCCCTTATTTTATCTTCTTTTAACCCTTTTGCTGTAAGAAAAACAATGGGTACCTCAGGATGAAATTCAATTATCTTTTCGGCTAAGGTAAATCCATCCATATTGGGCATCATAACATCAAGCACACATATGTCTGGTTTTATTGTAGAAAATAAGGCATAGGCTTCAATTCCATCTTTAGCCCAACTAACCTTAAAACCAGATATTTCTAAAAATTGTTTTAAGATAAAAGCATAATCTAAATCATCTTCGGCTAATAAAATATGTATCATTGTAATGGGATTGAAATTAATAATGATGTCCCTTTATTTTCTACACTTTTTACAGTTATAGTCCCTTTATAGCTTTCTACAATTTGTTTTACATAAAATAACCCTAGACCAAGTCCTTTTGCATTATGAAGATTGTTTTTTTCTATTCGATAGAATTTTTCAAAAATATTTTTTTGTTCATTTTCAGGAATTCCTCTACCATTATCTTCTATCAAAAGCGTTGCAAAAGTTTCAGTTTGATTACAAGTCACCTTAATTTCGCTTGCTCCATACTTGATTGCATTATCCAATAAATTTATCAATATCGTATTCAGATGAAATTGATTCATAGGTATTTGTACTGCTGTTTGAATAGAGTGACTTATTGTAATATTAGGGTACGATAGTCTAAAATCGGTTATTATTTCTTCTATTTCCTTGCTGCTTATTATATTATTATCAATGACTATTTCTTGTGAACTAAGTGAAGCACCTGCAACCTGGCTGAATATAGACTGTAAACGCTGATTTTGCCTTTTTATAATAGCAATAGTGTTTTTATGCTGCTCTTCAGTAATAGATTCTAATTCAAACGTCTTTACTGCTATATCCATTGCAGCAAGTGGTGTATTGAATTCATGAGTAATATTGTTTATAAAATCCGTTTTAATATCGGCTATCTTTTTCTGAGTAATTAAATTTCTAATCGATAAATAAAACAAAATTATGACAAATGTTATTAGTAGAACTGAAAACACCAACAACCCTATCATTTCTTGCAAAATTACTTTCTGCAGACTCTCAAAACTATAATTACGTCCTGACTGTATTTCGATATCATAGGTATCCCGATCTTCCTTACTGCTAGGACTGATTTTTGTTTTCCATATTCCCGTGGCAAGAGAAAACTCATCTCGACTTTTTATATTATTACTTAATACTAATTGTTTCCCTAAATAAACAGTGTCTTTTTTTGTTCCTTCATTGTCAAATATTGCAGTTATATATATAGAATATCCTATTTTATGTTTAAAATTTACTTTTTTATCCATAATAGATGAAAGCGCAACCGAAAGAGAATCTCTATTTTTCTTGATATAATCAAAATAATCCTGCTTAGAATTTTTATTGCCTTTATGTGCTTTTACAAAATCTCTCGATTTCTCCATGCAGGCATCTTCAATTGCTATAAATTCGGGATCATCTTCAAACGCTAACAATTGCTTTCTTATCACATCCTTAACCTCTTTTTTCTTCAGCTCGTAGGTATTACAAATGAAATAACCTTGAATGCAAGTCAATGCAACAACAGTAAGAATACATCCTGTGATTAGTAGTATTATTTTTCTTTTCATAGAAACAAAGCTAAAATATTATACCGTTTAAAAATAAATAAGTATGCCTATTAACCCTTCATTAACCAAACTTTATAAATATACTGTACTAGTTGTTGATTGGATATCACTTTTTAAACAGGAACATCATTAATCCAAAAATAACATTAACCCATCGTTAACCAAGCGTTAACCCGAGCGACAAGGTACTTTGCTGAAATTTGTCCAAAACAAAAAATGTTATGAAAAAAGTTATTTTCTTATTGTGTCTTATTCCCTTCATGAGTTTTGCTCAAAATATAAAAGTTTCAGGAATCATAAAGGACTCTGATAAGCTACCAATTGCATTTGCAGATGTAAAATTATTAAATTCATTAGATTCTTTAGTCAATCGAAATACGACTGCAGATAACATGGGGTTATTTAAGTTCGAAAATGTTGCAAAAGGCGAATACATTTTAAAGATAAGTGCCTCTGGTTATACTGCTTATTATACCGATTTTACGCTTAATAAAGATAAAGAATTTGCAGGAATTGCAATGATAAAAAAAGCTGAAGCACTGGATGATGTCGTAATTACTAATAAAAAGCCTGTTATAAAACGAAAGATAGATCGCATAGAATTCAATGTAGAAAATTCTGTACTATCGAATACAAATGCATGGGAAATATTAAAAAGTACACCTGGAGTTACAGCTTCAAATAATGGAGCAATTGCAGTAAGAGGCAGTAGCGGAATTTTGGTTACTATCAATGATAAAAAAGTATATTTAAGCGGAGAAGAATTAAAACAATTGCTTGAAAATACAAATGGAGATACTGTAAAATCTGTAGAAGTTATAACAAACCCTCCTGCTAAATATGATGCACAGGGAAGTACTGTTTTAAATATAAAAATCAAACAAAATAATCAAAATGGATATAAAGGAACTCTTAGTACAGCTTATGTGCAAACGGCGTATCCAAAAGGCGTCATGTCCACAAGTCAATATTACAAAACTAAAAAACTGGCACTATCAGGAAACTATAGCTTTGGAACAGGAATTTATTACAGAGAAGGAGCAGATATAGTTTATTATAAAGACAATCAGGATCAGGTAACCTCAATTTGGGAAAGCATATTAAATCGTAAGAACAAATCATTATCGCAAAACACGTATCGTTTAACTGCCGAGTATGAAATAGATAGTCTTAATACGTTAACTCTTGGTACCAATGGTTTTATTAGTCTTAACAACCACGGAGAATACAATGTTCCAACTTATATTTATGATGCTAACAGGCAAATTGATTCACTTTATACAACGCAAAACAAAAGAAAAAACCCAACAAGGACAAATGCGTACAATGCCTCTTTTGAGCATAAGTTTTCGGAAAAACAGTCAATAGTTATATCTTCTGATTATACGAAGTATTTCAAGAATGAAAATCAAGATATATATTCTGTATTTTCATTACCTCAAAGCGGACCCTATCGTGATACTCGCTTTGTAAGTGATAATACACAAAAAATTGGATTGTTTTCTATACAAGCAGATTATAACAATGAAATAGGAGAGGCTAAAATCGAAGCAGGAATTAAATTCGGAAACGTAAATGCCAATAGTAATTTGGATTATCGAGACGATATAGCTGGAGAATTACAACTGAACCCAAACAGAAGCAGTCAATTTTTATATGATGAAAATATTTATGCTGGCTACTTAAGTTTTAGTAAAGAAATTGGCAAATGGAGTTTAAAAGCTGGATTACGATCAGAATATACAGAACTGGAAGGAAACTTATTAACTAGTAATGAAGTTAATACACAGCATTATTTTAAACTATTTCCAACACTATACGCTTTATATAAACTTACAGAAGCTCATGAAATTGGAATATCTTACGGTAAACGGATCAACAGACCTCAATATAGCGCTTTAAATCCATTTCGTTCCTATTATAATTCTTACTCTTATTATACAGGTGATCCAAAATTACAACCCGAAATTGTTCATAATATTAGTTTGCAATACACACTAAAAAGCAAATATAATTTTGATTTATATTATCGCAATTCGATAGATCCATCAATGGAAATTTCCTATCAGGATTACGAAACAAACACTGTAATATATCGTCATACTAATATTGAGAGAAAAATAGGTTACGGATTGGATTTCAGTGCAAATCAGGAGATATTTCCTTGGTGGCAATTTATATTTTCAAATGGAATAAGTTATTCAAAAGATACTTTTCAGGGAGGTGACGGTAATTTGTACCACAACAATATCTGGTCTTATAACAATAACATCAACAACCGATTTACCTTAAATAAAAAGAAAGAGTTAAGTATGGAATTAAATTGGTCGTATGATTCCCCTTCAGTGCAAGGAACTTTTACAGTAACTGGGTCATCTAGTCTTTCAATGGGAATTTATAAGAAAGTTTTCAATAATAACGGGCAAGTAGCAATCCTTTTTTCAGATATATATAAAGGGCAGAAAGTACGCGTTACTACAAATTATGCGAATCAATACAATTATTTTGATGATTACGGTGATACTCAAAGCGTACGTATATCTTTTAAATACAATCTGGGAAATCAAAAATTAAAGAACAAGAATAACAAAGAAAAAACAGAAGAACAACAAAGGCTTTAATTTATAAATCATAAATGTATCTAAGGTAAATTCTAACAGATTATAGATGCTAATAAAAAAACAAAGTTGCCCTAGAAAGGACAACTTTGTTTAACCGTTTTAGTTTTTATCCAGAGTGAGTATCATGTGCTCACCATCTAATACTAATTGTTCTTTATCAATAGTACTTGAAAATGGGTAAGGAGTACCTGTTTCGTCTTTTATAGTTAAACTTTTTCCACCTTCATTTAGTGCATAAGTTCCATTTAATTCAGCATCAAGAAATCCTGTTACTTTCCCATCTTTTGCAAATGTCAAATTTCCTTTAGATAGAATTACGTTTTTCATAGAATCAGAAAGTGTTTTCTTAGATTCTACATTGGTAACTTTCCAAGAGCTGATAAGTTTGTTTCTATCTTTCTGACAAGAAATAAATAATAATAAAGCAAATCCAAAGACAAATAGTTTAATTTTTTTCATGGTTTTTTGATTTAAGGTTAAGGATGAAAGTTACAAAAAAAATATATCCAAACAAATAGTAAAACTTAAGATTACAAGATTAAAACTTCTAGTTATTAAATGGTTATGTTTACTGGAGCTTTGATAAATTTAGTTTGTGTTTTTTTTTTAAACTTTATAAAATCACACAAATAAGAATGAATAAAAAAGCCCAATCTGATGTAGGATTGAGCTTTTTAATAGTCAAAATTTGTTGTCTTTCTTTATAAAATTGCTTCTTCTTTTACTGAGCTAGTACTTTCTACAGCAATGAATTTTTTAAGCATGATATCAGCAGTCTGTAAAGCGCCTTCAACCCATCCTTGAGCATCTGAATAAGCTTCTCCACAAATATATAATGCACAGTTGTCTATTGGGTGAACAATTTTTTCTTTTACCTCCCAGCTTTTTACTCCAATATTCCAACTATTCCATCCTCCACCAAAAGGATCTTCTCCCCAGTCACGGAAAGAGGCACTTGTAACAGCTGGTGTATAATCGACATCATGAATTTGTTTTAATTGACGGCTTAATTCTTCTACCATTTTACGAGGAGCTTTGTAATCATGCCAACTTTGATTTAAAGCTTTACTCAAAAGTGGCTCTGTTTCGGCATATTCACCAATAAAAGGATCAGCTATTTCAGCATGCGAAAGCCCTTTTTTCCAAGCTTTTTTACGCTGTGGTCTAAGTCCATCCCAAAAACCAATATTAGAACCATCATCGTAACTCGCTAATAACATAGATTCTCCATTTACTGATGGATCTCCATTATTCTTTGGCCAGTAGTAGGTTTGTCTAATTGGCAAATCGGTGACAGTTCTTCCTGACTGTAAAGGAATGTATCCTGTTTTAGAATCAGTATAACCTGCATTTCTCCACCATGGACTTGAATAGGTTGTAAACACCTTAAATAATGGTCTTGGTGTTACACTGGCAATAAGCGATTGAATTTCTTGCAATTTTGGAGAAGTATTTGTCAATAAATCTAATGAGCGACGTGGCATTGCCAATATCAACTGTTTTGCCTCGATAATTGAACCATCTATACTAAGCTCAAATGCATTATTTTTGAATTCAAATCCTTCTAGTTTAGCATTTAATCTTACTTCGCCACCATCTTTCTCGAAGAAGTTTGCTAACGAAATTGGAACTTGTTGAAATCCATTTTTAAATCCTTTATAAACAGGTTTAATACCAAAATCAGACAGATACCATGGAATTGCATCTGCAGCATTCCAATTGACCAATGTTGAGTTGTATCCACCAGAATCAATACTAAATTGATATGCTTCTCCACTAATTACGCGGTAAAGCAGGTTCCAAAATCCTAAAGTATAAAGAGGAGCTCCTTCAAAAGTAGCTTCATGGCACATTTTCAAACGTTGTTCCTCTGTTAAATCAGTATTTGTAATACCCGGAACTATTTGTTCAATCGCATTTACAATGATTGTTCCTGATGTATTTCCTTTTTCTAAAAAAGATAATTTATACGGTACTTTATCAGGATCATTTGTAAAGTCAAATAAGCGCAGATGTTCCCCACGTAAATAAGCTATATTTTGTGGCTGATCTACTGGAAAATCATATAATTCTATTTGATCTTCACCTGATAATATTTCGTTTATATCTTGTATCAATTGTACAATTAATTTCTGAGTATTTTCGAGAATTCGCATTCCGCCTAATTCTGCCACCATATCTGGAATTCCAGGAGGAATTACTGATAACAAACGGCCTCCGATATGATCTCCTCCTTCAAAAAGAACAATGTTTTTGTTCGGATATTTTGTTTTAAGTTTCCATGCGCTATATACGCCAGAAACACCTCCACCAACTATGGCGATGTCAATTTTTTCGTTTTCCATTTTTTTTATATTTATGCTGCCTTTGCAACGATTATTTCTTTAAAAAAGAGAGGGTAGATTAAAACTTACATTTTCATTTACTGAGAATTCACCTGTTTTAAGTGATCCATTTTTTACAGATGATTTTTTCATCAATGTATCTTGATAAAAAATATTTAGTGGTGGTTGTAATGCATATCGCTTATCAACGGTAAAAGTGTCACCGTTTGATTTTATTACTAATGGTGGCGTATTCGAAGCAATACGCATATCTAAGATATAAGAAGTCTCTGTATTTAGAACATGGTTTATCCCTCTTTCAACAGCTTCTTTTACCTTATCTGCTGTAAGCACAATTTCTCCGTGTTCACCACCAAATGCTTTTGCTAAACTTACAAAGTCTAATTTAGGTCTTTCCAATTTTAAATAATCAGGATCCATTGTTTTTGGTTTCCAGCCATAACCTGGAGCATTTCCATAAGCAGCTACAACTTGTTGCAAGCCTAATTGTAAGGTATGATATTCCTGATTATTAGTAATGATATATAAAATTGGTAATTTTTCGTGGGCTGCTGTCCACCAAGTTTGTGGATAAAATAAAGAAGATCCATCTCCTACAGCATTGATAACTAATTTGGTCCCTATACCTTGTGAAGTTTTATTTTCCAATTTAATTCCTAGTGAAGCTGGCATTGACCATCCTAAAGAGCCACCTGCTACACAATAATAGCTAATAGGTTTTGCTCCATTAGTTCCTAAAGGAAGATAATATTGAAATGGAGCTCCATCCGATACAGCCTCATGCACATATACATAATTATTGACTAACTTACGGGATTCTATAGCTTCTTTTAATGCTTTTGCTATTACAACTGCCCAAATATCAGGCTCTTTCATAGCGTTTTTATAATAAACATCCCATTGCTTAGCACGAGAAACATCCAGTGCCTTCAACTTTTTGTTTCTTATATCAGCACCTTTAGGCTTTTGTTGCTTTATATAGTTATTCAACAAAGGCAATGTTGATTTTATATCTCCTAAAATAGCCGTTTCTCCATAAAAATTCTTGGCTATATCCCAAGTATTGTTAGTAAGATAAGCCAATTTTACATCTTCAGGAATGAGTGCTCCATCTGAATATTTAAATACAGCAACTTGTGCCTGAGCTCCAAAACCTATTAAAAAGGCAACATCATGGTCTTTAAAAACTCCTTGAACTCCCGCTTGGCTTCCAGGCAGTTCTCCTTGCCAATGACAATCGTTGTTAGGAAAATTAGCAACACTACTAAACGATTGTAAAACGACAGGAGCACCGATTAATTCCGCTAATTGCTGAATTTCTGTCCATGCATCTGCATAACCTACAGCATCACCAGCCACAATAAGTGGGTTTTTAGCATTAGCCAATAAACTAGCAGTTTCTTTGATAGATCCTTCATCACCTGTAAAATGGGGAGAAATGCGAGTAACCCCCTTTATTTTTTGGTTTTCCTCAATAGCTACCATTGTAAATTCCCATGGTATAGAAACAAATACAGGCCCATTTGGTGGCGCCATAGCTTCCTTAAAAGCTCTCTGCAATACTAGCGGCATTTCCTCAGCTGTACGAACTTCATGTGCCCATTTAGTATATTGTTTAGCCAAATCTACTAAGTTTGATGCTAATAATGGTTCCTGAGTAACTAATTCATTTTGTTGCTGACAACAAAGAACGACCAACGGCATTTGCGAACGATGTGCGTTAAAAAGATTACCAATACTATGTGCAATCCCAGGTGTTACGTGCACAATAAGCACTCCCGGTTTACCTGTCATACGGGCAGAACCCATAGCTGCACCAATAGCAATATTTTCATGTAAGCATTCAATATACTTAACTCCATTATCAGGATAAGATGTTCCGTCTATTAGTGGGATTTCGTTGGTTCCGGGGACACCAAATATATATTGGATTCCTAAATCTTTTAAAATATCAAATAGGTAATCTCTTGTCCAACGAGTAGGTGGGGCAATAACTTCTTTTTTCATGTCTTTAGATTTTGAGGGGGCAATTATTACGCTAAATGTGTAATAACTCTATCAAAGGTAAAAACAAGCTATTATAAAAAAATAAGTATAAATACGTGTTTTATAAAACATTACAAAATAAAAGCATTATCCAGATAGAAATAATTTCTTCTATTTTGATCATTTAACAAATATAAAAGATAGAGTAGAAAACAGGAAATAACTCCTTATTCTTCGACTCCACCAGACAAAACGAAGGTAGAAAGGATTAAGTTTTTTAACCATTAAGACATTAAGACAAATTAAGTTTAATGCTACATATTAAAAGAATTAGAAGGATTTTTATGAAATAGAGTATTTACTCTATTAGTTTTGTCACAATCTTGTTTCTCTGAAAAGAGTCGAAGAGTTGTAGAACTTCGACTCCGAAGAATGACAGATTGTATGATTTTATCTTAGGGTAAGTGCACCCAGAATTTCTTCAGACATAAATGGGCCTCCAGGATATTTTGCTGTATAGTCAAGATTTAACCATACTTGTCCACGCTCATCAATATGATAATGTAAGGTTTTATTATAGCTCTCTTTTACAAATAGAATATTTTTAACTAGATAGTTAACTTTTTCTAAATCAAGAAGAGATCCTATTAATATTTCTGGATAAATGTGTCCTTTGGTATGAATAAGTCTTGGCGTACCACCAATAGAGCGTATTGCTGCGGCCATTAAAATAGAATGATCATCGCAATCACCTGAGAAATACATTAACGATTCACTTGCCGTAGCTATATAATCGCCTTCTTTAGGATCATTAACATAATTCCATCGACTATTAATTTCTTTAAAAACGGCGAAACATTGTATTATGGTTCTGTAGTCTGAATATCCTTTTACATTTTTAAAATGCTTGGTTGTTGCCATAATAGCAAAATTCCTCACCTTAGGATTTTGATATTCAATTGCGTTAATAATTTTTGATTTATTGGGAAATGGAAGCAATTTAGCTACAATAATATCTTGTGGATATGGATTATCAGACATCGTGTAGATAATAGCATTATAGTCTTCAGCAACTTCGCTAAAGCCATAATTCCCCAAAGCGGTTCCGTAAAATAAAACTAAGAGATATAAAACGATACAAATAATGATAATCGTTTTTAATTTCATTAAAAGAAAATAGAGTCCAACAAGGACAAAAATAAAAAGTAAAACCCGATCAAAATTAAAAGGCCAATTAAGATCTATCAAATTTTGGTGCATTATGATAAAAGTAGGAAGAGTGATTAAAAAACTCAATAGCATAATGATAACCTCATTCCATGGTGATTTTACCTGAAGGCTGCTTTTAAGTTTATTAAAGTCAATTTTTTTATTTTTTATCATAATGCCCAAAAAGCAAATTTTAAAGAAATTTTACTGTTTCTACAAAAGTACTTTTTTTATCAATAATACCCAGTTCAAATAACTGATTTTGGATTTTATTAAATGTTTTCTCATTCAATGGTTTTTGCGACCATTGCGTCAATTTTAACCATTCCTGAATATCTTCAACCTTTTGTTTAAATGACTCCGATAAAGTTCTGTCAATGCTCGGAATAGATTTAAAATCTTCGGTTGTAGCATTAATGATTTCAAGAATTGAAGTAATTATATTTGGGTCATTTTTTAATACTTCATCTCGAACAGCAATTACAAATGATGGCCATGGAGTAGGGCAGTCTGTGATACGTCTGAAAATTCCTTTGTCAACCAGTGGTTTTGTCATAAAACGTTCCCACATAAAATAATCCGCAGTTTTGTTAGTCAAAGCTTCGACAGCACCATCAATAGTATTTACGATTTCAAATTCTAGATTATCTGTTTTCCAGCCCTGATTGTTTGCATTTACATAAGCCATTAATTGGGAACCTGAACCTAAACGTGAAATAGCTACTTTTTTGTTTTCTAAATCTTCTATGATTTTGTACTCAGATTCTGCGGCAACATGAATTCCCCAAATTAAAGGTGATTGCACATACACCTGTACAATTTTACTTGGATTACCAGCCACAATATCTTTTACAATTCCTTCTGTCAATATTACAGCGATATCAGTTTCACCATTTCGAAGCATTTGGCACATTTTTCCAGTTCCTTCAGGAACATCGGTCCATTGTAAATCGATTCCTTCAGCTTCAAATTCTCCATTTTCAATGCATAAATGCCATGGTAAATTAAAATGTTCCGGAACACCAGCTATTTTTATAGTTTTCATTATTAGATTTCTTTGGTAATTAGATTTTAGACTTATTAGAAAATATAATTTTTAGACTTCTTAGACTACTTGGTTTGAATTTTACACATGAAGTCTAAGAAATCTAAAACCTAAGATGTCTAAATTATCCAACAATTTTATTCAATGTATATTTAATCAATTCATCAACAGCTTTATATGGGTCTTCGCTGAAAGTTCCCGAAGCGCGATTAGCAATAATAGCATTTAGTGATAAAGCATTATGACCTAATAATGCCGAAAGCCCATAAATAGCAGCTGTTTCCATTTCTAGATTTGTAATTCGATTATCATTAAACGTAAAATTATCCATTTTAGCATTTAATTCTTCATCCTGAATGTTTAAACGTAAAACACGCCCTTGTGGACCATAAAAACCTCCTGCAGTTGCAGTGATTCCTTTGTGTATTTTGTCGCTCTCGATAAGTTTTTCTAGTTTCTCAGAACATGCAATCACATACGGTTTTCCTTTACGAATGTCCCAATTGGTATGGTTTATAAAAGCTTCTTCCATAGCAGCATTTGAAACTTCGTCAATTAAATAAGAGCGAAGCATATTATCAAGTCCTAGACCAAATGTTGACATTACAAAGCTGTCTACAGGAATATCAGCTTGTAACGAACCTGAAGTTCCAATTCTAATAATATTTAATGAAGTTAGGTTTTCTTTTGGTTTACGAGTTTCTAAATCAATGTTCACCAAAGCATCTAGCTCATTAACAACAATATCTATATTGTCTGGACCAATACCTGTTGACATTACAGTAATTCTTTTCCCTTTATAGATTCCGGTTTGTGTTTTAAATTCTCTTTTTTGAGTAGAAAACTCGATGCTGTCAAAAAACTGAGTGATTTTTTCAACACGATTTTGATCACCTACAAAAATAATGTCATGAGCAATATTTTCTGGAAGAAGATTCAAATGATAGACGCTTCCGTCTGGATTTAGTATTAATTCTGATGATTGTATCATTGTTTATTTTTTTAAGGTTCTGTAGAGGCGCACCGCATTTCCTCTTTTTATTTGTATTGTAGGTTCAAGGGATAGCGTGATTCGTCTTTGTTGTGATTTAACCGCAAAGGGTGCAAAGGTTTCATAGCAAATCTTCATAAACGCAAGGTTCGAAAAGAAAAAATCAAGACTTAAATTTTCAACCTGAAAACTGTTTCATCAAGACTGATCACTGAAACTAAAAACTAGCCTCCCACACGTTTTACTTTAAAACCTTTTGCTTTTAGTATTTCCATTATTTTATCGCGGTAATCACCTTGTATAATAATAGAATCGTCTTTAAAAGTTCCGCCAACACTTAATTTGGTTTTAATTTCTTTCGCTAGGATTTTAAAATCTTCATCGGTTCCTTCATAACCTTCGATAATTGTAGTGGCTTTCCCTTTTCGTTTTTCGTATTTACAAATCATTGGTTCTTTTTGGATAAAAAGCGTATGATCTTCTGGAATCACAATTTCGTCAGGAGATACTTCGTGATCTGGGAAAAGATTTTTTAGTTGGTCTTGTAAGTCCATTTGTATTGTATTTTTATTTTGACTGCAAATAGTAATATTTTAAATACTACTCTATATTTTTGTACGCGGATGACGCATTCTTTTGTTTACTCGTTTACGTATTTTATATTTTTTGAACGCGGATAACGCGGATTTTATTTTTTGGGTCTCTAGTTTTACGTGTTTTGTGTTTTAGACGCTGATGAGACAGATTCTTTATTTTCGATTGTTTTGATATACTTTTCTAATGAATTCGGGTTTTTTTCCAAAATTTAAAAGAAGCCCAACTTCACAGTGCGTTGCTTTTAAATAATTTATTAATTGAAATTCATTTGCTTCTACTAAATATTCTTGTGCTTTTAATTCTAATATCACTAAATCATTTACAACTATGTCAGCTATATATTCTCCAACCACAATTTCTTTATAATAAACTTTTATTTTCTTTTGTGTTTCTACTTTAAAACCATTTAATTTAAGTTCATAGAATAAAGAATTCTGATATACTCTTTCAAGGAACCCATAGCCCAGTTCATTATAAACATCAAAAAAAACTTTTAAAATTGATTTTGTTAATTCTCTATGTAAAATGCTACTCATAATATATTTTTAAATACTGATATTACGAAATTTTTCTCTATTCTGAAAACTTTAAAAAATCCGCGTCATCCGCGTTCAATATTTTACATCGCGCAACTAATATAAGAGTAAAATTATAAAAGCTATATAAATGATATTCTAGTTTCATAAAGCAAAAAGACATTAAGTATAAACTCAATGTCTTTTTATAATTAGGTAAATTTAAAGATTATTTTTTGATTAAACCCAAATCTACCAAACGTTCGTATAAATATTCTCCAGCAGTAATATCCTCGAATTTCTTAGGATTCTCGGCATCAATGCAGTTTTCTAAACAATCCAAACGCATATCGCTTACTGGGTGCATAAAAAACGGAACTGAGTAACGAGATGTTCCCCATAATTCTCTTGGTGGATTAACTACTTGGTGAATAGTCGATTTTAGTCTGTTGTTGGTATGACGTGAAAGCATGTCTCCAACATTAATTACCAATTGATCATCTTCGGCAATGGCATCAATCCATTCTCCATCATGATTTTGAACTTGTAATCCTTTTCCTTGTGCTCCCATTAATAAGGTAATAAGGTTGATATCACCGTGAGCAGCAGCACGAATTGCATCTTTAGGTTCCGATGTAATTGGTGGGTAGTGAATAGGACGTAAGATTGAATTTCCGTCTTTGGCATATTTGTCAAAGTAAAATTCATCTAATCCAAGGTGTAATGCTAAAGCTCTTAAAACATAAACTCCAGTTTTTTCAAGCATTTGGTACGCTTCTTTACCAACAGCATTAAATTTAGGCAATTCTGTAACTTCAACATTTTCTGGATATTCTGAAGCATACTTAGAGTTTTCACTCACATACTGACCAAAATGCCAGAATTCTTTTAAGTCACCTTCTTTTCTTCCTTTGGCGTGTTCTGTACCAAAAGAAACATAACCTCTCTGACCTCCAATACCTGGGATTTCATAATTATGTTTAGATTCTATTGGCAATGCGAAAAATTTTCTAATTTCGCCATAAAGTTCGTCAACTAACTGATCATCTAAAAAGTGACCTTTTAGGGCAACGAAGCCAATGTTTTCAAATGCATTTCCGATTTCATTTACAAATTTTTGTTTACGTTCCGGGTTGTCCGAAAGGAAATCACGTAAGTCTACACTAGGAATGTTTTGCATACTTTACATATTTATTGATAACTTGATAAGGTTAGAAACCATATCTTAGAGCAAATGTAAAACTAATTTGTTATTTTTATTTCAACAAATGCGAATAATTAATAATTATATAACAAAATATAACCAAGTTGTTATATTTTTACAACATTCATTGACTAAATAATAAACCAAAAAATGATTTTTGACAGAAAAGAACTTACCAACGAACAGCTTTTAGATTTATACAAGAGATTATTAAAACCAAGATTAATAGAAGAGAAAATGCTCATCCTAATCCGCCAGGGAAAAGTATCTAAATGGTTTTCTGGAATAGGACAAGAAGCTATATCTGTAGGAGTTACAGCCGTTTTGGACTCTGACGAATACATCTTACCAATGCACCGTAATCTGGGTGTTTTTACAGGAAGGGATATCCCACTATACCGTCTTTTTTCACAATGGCAAGGAAAAGCCAATGGCTTTACTAAAGGACGTGACAGAAGTTTTCACTTTGGAACTCAAGAATATAAAATTATTGGTATGATTTCTCACTTAGGACCTCAATTAGGTGTTGCTGACGGGATTGCTTTAGCCAATAAATTAAAAAAGAATAATAAAATAACTGCTGTTTTTACAGGAGAAGGTGCAACAAGCGAAGGAGACTTTCATGAAGCATTAAATATTGCTGCTGTTTGGGAATTACCTGTAATGTTTGTCATTGAGAACAACGGTTATGGACTTTCGACTCCTACAAACGAGCAATATCGTTGTGAAAACTTAGCCGACAAAGGAGTAGGTTATGGTATAGAAAGTCATATTATTGATGGAAATAACATATTAGAAGTTTATAATCTTTTATCTGAATTAAAACTGTCAATGATAGAGAAACCACGACCTGTTTTATTAGAGTTTAAAACATTTAGAATGCGTGGACATGAAGAGGCGAGTGGTACAAAATATGTTCCGCAAGACTTAATGGATATGTGGGCAGTAAAAGATCCTGTAAATAATTATAAGGACTTTTTAACTGAGATAGGAGTATTAACCACAGCATATGATGAAGAATTGCATGCTGAAATTAAGAAAGATATCGATGAAAGTCTAGTTCTTGCAAATGAAGAACCAGAAATTGAAGCTTCTTATGAAGAAGAACTAAATGATGTTTACAAACCGTACAACTATAAAGAGATTGCACCAGACTTAGAAACCAAAAATATTCGATTTATAGATGCCATTTCGTCAAGTTTAAACTTATCAATGCAGCTTCATAGCAATTTGGTTATTATGGGGCAAGATATTGCTGAATATGGCGGTGCCTTCAAAATAACTGATGGTTTTGTAGAAATATATGGTAAAGATCGTGTGCGGAATACACCTATTTGTGAAAGTGCTGTAGTTTCAACCGGAATGGGACTTTCAATAAATGGATACAAAGCGATTGTTGAGATGCAATTTGCCGATTTTGTTTCTACAGGATTCAATCCAATCGTGAATTTATTAGCAAAATCACATTACCGATGGTTAGAAAAAGCCGATGTTGTAGTTCGAATGCCTTGTGGAGGCGGTACTCAGGCAGGGCCATTTCATTCGCAAACCAATGAAGCTTGGTTTACAAAAACTCCAGGTCTAAAAGTCGTTTATCCTGCTTTCCCATATGATGCTAAAGGCTTATTAAACGAATCTATTAATGACCCAAATCCGGTTTTATTCTTTGAACATAAGCAATTATACCGAAGCGTTTATCAAGACGTACCTACAGATTATTATACAATTTCGCTAGGAAAAGCAGCTTTGTTAAAAAAAGGAAATGATGTTACAATTATTGCATTTGGAGCTGCTGTACATTGGGCTTTAGAAACACTTACTAAAAATCCAGATATTTCAGCAGATTTATTAGATTTAAGAACGTTACAGCCTTTGGATACAGAAGCAATTTATGAATCGGTTAAGAAAACTGGACGTGTAATAATTTATCAGGAAGATTCACTTTTTGGTGGTATTGCCAGTGATATATCATCATTAATAATGGAAAATTGCTTCCGTTATCTAGACGCACCTGTTAAGCGTGTTGCAAGTTTAGACACTCCAATTCCTTTTACAAAAGCACTAGAAGATCAATATTTACCAAAAGGCAGATTTGAGAAAGAACTTTTAGATTTATTAGCTTATTAAATTACTTAAAGCTTCGGAGGTGCTTAGCAACAAAGGTTCAAACGTTCCTGCTTAGGATCATTAAATTTAAAAAACATCTCTCCCGTAGAGACACAAAGAAAAGTAGCCTATGAGCTACTTTTCTTTGTGTCTTCACATCTTTACGAGAATATAATTTTCAATTCCATTTAATAAAATAAAATTAGCATACCATAAAGATCATTTTTTATCTTTAGCAGTTAAATACATTATATATATGAAAAAACTTTTTATTCCTATTGTTGTTGTTGCTTTACTTGTTTCCTGCAATAAAAATGCTAAATCAGGTGACAATAAGGCGACAAATGAAAAATTTGAAAAATATAAGGAAGGTTTTATTACTGACTTATGGAAACTAAATCCTGATTGGGCAGCCAGCCAAGGATATCATAAATTTGATAGTGTTTTGGTTATTCCAAATGCTGAAAATCAAAAGAAACAAATAGCTTTTGCTAATTCTCAATTAGATTCATTAAAACAATATCCATTAGAAGGGCTTTCTGATAATAACAAGACTGATTTATACATGATTAAAAATCAGCTAGAAAGCACTCTTTTTAGTATAAATGAGCTTAAATCATCTGAGTGGAATCCTTCATCATATAATGTTTGTGGCTCTTTTGCTGAAATATTAAATGGAAAATATGATTCTCTAGATGTGAGATTGCGTAATTTTAATTTAAAAATGAATGGAATTCCTGCTTATTACGAAGCAGCCAAATCAAATATTAAAAACCCTACCAAAGAACATACTGCACTTGCAATAGATCAAAATTTAGGGGGTGTTTCAGTTTTTAAAGAAGATTTAGTAGCTGCTTTAAGCAAAAGTAAATTATCAGCCGAAGAAAAAAAGAATATTATTGACAAAGCAAATGTTTCTGTAAAAGCAATTACTGATTATGCAAACTGGCTAAAACAACTAGACAATAAAACGCCTCGTTCTTTTAGATTAGGTTCCGAATTATATGCTAAAAAATTCAACTTTGATATTGAGTCAGGATATACTGCTGATGAAATTTATAAAATTGCTGTAAACCATAAAAATGATTTGCATGGTAAGATGTTTGTTCTTGCCGATAAACTTTGGACAAAATACAAAGGTACAGATGCAAAACCAAAAGATAAGCTAGAGTTAATTAGACAAGTAATTGATAAAATCTCATTGCAACATACAACCCCTGAGAAATTTCAATCGGAAATTGAAAAACAAATCCCAGAGCTTGTGGCTTACGTAAAGGCTAAAGATTTACTTTATATAGATCCATCTAAACCACTTGTAGTTAGAAAAGAACCAGCTTATATGGCAGGTGTTGCAGGAGCATCAATATCTGCTCCAGGCCCTTACGATAAAAATGCAAATACCTATTATAATGTTGGAAGCATGAATGGTTGGACAGCCGAAAATGCTGAAAGCTATTTAAGAGAGTACAACGATTACATTTTGCAAATTCTTAATATTCACGAAGCAATTCCTGGACATTACACACAATTAGTTTACAGCAATCAATCGCCAAGTATCATCAAATCTATTTTAGGAAACGGTGCAATGATCGAAGGTTGGGCTGTATATACTGAAAGAATGATGCTTGAAAGTGGATACAAAAACTCAGACGAAATGTGGTTGATGTATTACAAATGGAATCTTAGAACAACTTGTAATACTATATTAGATTATAGTGTGCACACAAAAAACATGTCTAAAGATGCTGCATTAGCTCTATTAACTAAAGAAGCTTTTCAACAGCAAGCTGAAGCTGATGGAAAATGGAAACGTGCTACATTGTCACAAGTACAATTATGCTCTTATTTTACAGGATATACAGAGATATATGATTTTAGAGAATCATTAAAAAAAGAACAAGGAACGAAATTCAATCTAAAAGAATTTCATGAAAAATTCTTAAGCTATGGTAGTGCTCCAGTAAAATACATAAAAGAACTAATGACTAGTAAAGAATCAAAGTAAACAGTCCTTAGACTATACTAAATTGCCCCCAAAGAGTTAAACACTATTTGGGGGCTTTTTGTGAAAATAAAATCCAAACTTTAGAATATATTTGTTTTGTTTAAAATTAAATTGAAATGAAAAAAAATCGCCTATCCTTATTATTTATACTAGCTAATCTTTCAATTGTATTAGTTCAAACAACTCAACAAGAAATGTTTGAAACACCAGAGAAAACAGCTGGTGTTTATTATGCTTATCCTTCCAAAGATATTGTAGCATATACGCCAGCACCAAAAGGATATGAAGCTTTTTATATAAGTCATTTTGGGCGTCATGGTTCTCGCTATTTAATAAGTGATAATGATTACAAAGAAGTATTGGATCTGTTTGAGAATGCAAACAAAAATGCTGCACTTACTGATCTAGGGAAAGACGTTTTAAAACGTTTACAACAACTTTGGAGTGAGGTAGAATTTAGAGGTGGAGATCTTTCAGTTATAGGAGTACAAGAACAAAGGGGTATTGCAGAACGCATGTATAATCTTTATCCAAAGGTATTCACAAAAGAAGCGCAAGTAGACGCCAGCGCTACGACGGTAGTACGTGTTGCCCTAAGTATGGATGCTTTTTGTGAACGTATTAAAGAGTTTAATCCAAGCCTGCAAATTTCTAGAAATTCAGGTATAAAATGGCAACGCTATCTAAACTACCATACACCAGAAGCAATAGCATTTAGATCTGCAAAAGACACATGGAAAGAAGAGTATCAAAAATTTGAAGTAAAACATATCAAACCAGACCGTTTAGTCAATTCTTTATTTTCTGACAATGATTATATTATCAAGAAAGTGAATCCTGAAACTGTTATGAAAAAATTATTTGCTATAGCAGGAGGGATGCAAAATGTAGAAACAAAACTAAACTTTTATGATTTGTTCGAAAAACAAGAACTTTTTGATTTATGGCAATGTACAAACTATCGCTTGTATGTAAATGATGCCAATGCAGCCATCAACAACGGACTCATGTTTGAAAATCAAAAACCAACTTTAAAAAATATTTTAGAAAATGCTAATAAAATAATAACATCAAAAGGAAAAGGAGCAACGTTACGTTTTGCACATGATGGTAATATAATTCCGCTGGCAATGCTGCTACATTTAGAAGGTACCTATAACAGTATTTCTGATACAGATAAATTTTATGAAGCATGGAGCGATTTTAAGGTAGCCCCAATGGCAGGTAACATCCAAATCGTATTTTTTAGAAAACCAAAATCAGATGATATACTTGTAAAATTTCTTCTTCATGAAAAGGAAATTCTTGTTCCAACTGTAAAAACAGATATAGCGCCTTATTATAACTGGAGAGATGTAGAAAGCTATTATAAAAGCTTACTCGCTAGTTAAAACAAAATTTAAAACTGTTCAAACAAAAAAATCCGCTAAGAATATTTAAATTCTTTAGCGGATTTTTAATACTCTTTATAAGTAAATTGAATCAGACTTCATTTTGATTTCTTAAAAAGGGGAGAGACCCCTTAGTTTTCAAAATACTAAAAGTCTCAGTTAAAAATTACGCAAATGAAAATAACTCATTTATCCATTTTTTTATTAAAGTTTTGACTTCCTCAGTATATTTGAAATCTTTTCCAAACATATTCAATCCATTAAGTCCCCAACCATGATCTCCTTGCGGAAATACATATAAAGCGGCATTAATATCCTGCTTTTTTAGAGATTCGTAATAAATAATGCTATTTATTGGCGGAACAACCATATCATCATCACTAACTAAAATCAATGCTGGTGGAGTATTAATAGATACTTGTTTGTCACAAGAATACCTTTCTATTTCAGATTCTGAAGGATGACTTCCTAAAAGATTCTCAATTGAATCTTTATGAGAGTTTTCCCCCATAGTAATTAACGGATAAAACAAGATAGAAAAATCTGGACGATTCGTTTCTTTTTCTTCTGAAAATAAAGTTGAAGCCAGTCCTGCTAGATGACCTCCTGCAGAAAATCCAGTTACTCCAATTTTATTTTTATCTATACCTAATTCTAAAGCATTTTTGCGCACGTAAGATATCGCTTGCTGCACATCATCAAGAGGAACTTCTTTATTTCCATTTGGTAATCTATATTTTAATACAATACCAGTTATACCAATAGAGGCTAACCAAGCTGCAAAATCATTACCTGTATTTATTGCCAATCCTGCATAGCCTCCTCCAGGGCAAATAATTGTAGCAATTCCAGTATTTATTTTGTTTTCAGCATGATATATTGTTAACTCCGCTTCCGTAATATTAGAGATTTCTATAATCTCATTTGGAGTAAAAATCTCTTGACCTGACAATCCATTAGTCGTGGGCATATCACCATTCCAAAGGCTTATTTTTTTTATCTTTTTCATTGTTTTTGTTTATTATTTTTTATGCAATACTTCTCTAATCTTTGGCGCAATTTTAGTCCCTAAAATTTCAATTGATTTCATTAAATGCAAGTGAGAAGGGGCACCAACATCCATATGCGTAAAAAAGCGGGTGATTCCGTATAACTCATGTGCATATAAAATTTTATCAATTGTTTCTTCAGCATCGCCTACAAACATGGCTCCTTCTTTAGATCGTCCAAAATCATACTGATTGCGATGAAAAGAAGACCATCCTCTCGTTCTACCAATTCTATCCATTTGTGCAGCATATAATGGATAATAATAGTCACTAACTGTTTTTGAATCTTCCCCAAATAAACCATGAGAAAACATTCCTACCTGAAATTGATCCATATCATGTCCAGATTTTTCATATACTTCTCTATACAATTCATAAAGAGGCTGAAAATGCAACAAAGGTGTCCCTGCAATAACAGCAAAAACGATTGGTATTCCCAAACGTCCGGCCCTAATAGCAGATTCACGTGTACCGCCAGCTGCAATCCATACGGGTATTTTATTGTTTACAGCTCTTGGGAAAATTTTTTGATTTTGTAAAGGCGCACGAAATTGACCATTCCAATTAATTCTTTCTTTGCTATTAATTTGAAGAAATAAATCTAATTTTTCTTCAAACAAAGCATTATAATCGCTTAAATCATACCCGAATAAAGGAAATGATTCTGTAAAGCTGCCTCTTCCTGCCATTAATTCAGATCTGCCATTAGAGATCAAATCCACTAATGCAAAATTTTGATAAAGTTTAACTGGATCTGATGATCCTAATACTGTAACTGAACTACTTAATTTTATTTGCTTTGTTACTGTTGCTACCGCTGCTAAAACAATCTCAGGACTTGATATTGCATATTCCTCTCTATGATGTTCTCCTATACCTAACACATCTAGTTTTATTTCATCAGCAAGCTTGATTTCTTCTATCAATTCTGCTAAACGTTGTTCGCCAGATTGTCTTATTCCTGTTATCGGATCAATGTGCAGATCGCCAAACATACTTAAACCTAATTCCATAATCAATTATTTAAATTGTATTTTTTAATCTTAAAACTATGTGTTATTAAAATGATTGTATTTTGCTTTTTTTCTCTTCTAAAGCATCTGTATAATCATAGGTAGTATATGCTTCTGTATTAAAAGCTCCCCAAGCTCCTTTTTCTAGTGAAAGATTCACTTCACGCAACCTAGATACTGGAAACCTCAAAACCACTACGTGACCTAAACCTATTAAAACATTCCAACTTAAGATTTCGACTCCTTTAGGAGGGAAAATTTCCCAGAATAGATTTTTGTTTAGAACATCAATTATAGAATTTAGGTTTTTGTCTTGCTGATGCTTTAAAATATAGGTAAGTAAAATTTTCTCCTTTTCACTATGTTTCGTTTTTTCCATTATTTCTAATTTTAATTGATTGTACCTATTTTAATTATTGCTCATTATCATTTCTTTTATTTTTTATTTTATTTTAATAAATATTTAGAATGATCGTTCTATAATTAAGACTTATGTTTCTAATAATGACATAAGAAATAAAATAATTATAGAATGATCGTTCTATAATTGTTTAAAAAAATTATTCTAAGCTTTCAATAAGGCGTTTTGCCATTTTTTGAACCATTTCCAAGTCATTATATAAAATCTGCATTTGCCATAATCCTGCTAATGAACCAACAATAAATTGCGCAGATTCTTTTGCATTTTTATTTTTTCCAACTTCATTCTGTTCTTGTGCTAAAACAATTAAATCTTCAAAAATTAGAATCAACTTTTGGTTTAATTGTTTCAATAATTCCAAAATATCAGAATCTAGAGCACCAACCTCAAAAGAAGTCTTAACAATCATGCAAACTTTATTTTCTTCAAATGAACGTTTTATAGCCTTATTTAGAATTAGTTTTATAGCTTTTAATGGAGAGTTTTCGCCATGGGCAGCTAATTTGTATTCTTCAAAAGTCTCTAAAGCATAATTGCACAAACTTTCAATAAATAGTTTGTGTTTGTCTCCATAGGTATCATACATACTTCTGCGATTTACCTGCATATGAGTAACCAAATCTTCCATAGAAGTTATATGATATCCCTTTTCCCAAAAGACATCTCTTGCTATTTCTAACTTTTCAACGGGATCAAATTCTTTTTTACGTGCCATAATAGTGCAAATGTACATAATTAGAATGATTGTTCTAATAAGGAGCTATTATATTTTCTAAATAAAATTATTTTAAAAAATAATAGTAAGGAATAAACTTAAAATGATCTATAAATCAAATCATTGTAGAAATATTTTTCTCAAAAAAGCCAACTAGAGAATAAGTAGAATATAACAAAGCGGTCAAAACTATATTTATAAAATTAAAAACAAACTCTTTCGTTAAGATAAAAGCAAAAAAAATCCGCTAAAGAACTTTAAAATTCTTCAGCGGATCTTTAATATAATCCTATATTTTACTAACGCAAGCTTGCGCCAAGTTCAGTTTCAAAACTTTGTTTTAATTTGCTCATGATTTTGTCAATTTGAGCATCAGTAAGTGTTTTAGTATTATCTTGAATAGTAAAACTTAATGCATACGATTTTTTACCCTCAGGAAGTTTTTCACCTTCGTAAACATCAAATAAATTCACATCTTTTAATAATGATTTCTCTGTTTGTTTTGCTAGAGTATAAATACTATCATAACTTATATTTTTATCAATCAATAAAGCTAAATCTCTACGTACTTCGGGATATTTAGGAATCTCAGTATATTTTATTTTTCCTGTGATTATTTTCAAAATTAAGTCCCAGTTAAAATCTGCATAAAAAACCTCTTGCTTAATTCCGAAGTGTTTTAAAATTGATTTTTTTACAACACCCATTTCAACTAAAGTGTCATGTCCATATCCAATAGCAGCACCTTCAGAAAAAACATCTGATTGTGATGGGATATTATTGATTTTATCAATTCCCAATCTAGAAAGAACACCGTTTACATATCCTTTTAACAAAAAGAAATCAGTAGATTGCTGTCCATTAGTCCAGGTTTCTTTATTTCTGTTTCCGGTAATAAACAAAGTAAGATGCTTGTGTTCTTCATATCCATTAAGAAATTTATGGTATGATTTACCAAATTCAAATAATTTTAAATCCGAATTTTTTCTATTGATATTATATGAAATTGCTTCTAATCCAGAAAACAATAACGATTGACGCATTACTGATAAATCACCACTTAGAGGATTTAAAATTGTAACATTATGCTCCTCTTTCAACAAAGCAGAAAGGTTAGCATATGAAGGAGTCGTCAATGAATTAGCCATCATTTCATGATATCCTTGCGAATTCAATTGTGCGGCAATACTATTTTGTACCTTATAATCTTCCGTTCTTGGTGAATTAGAAACTGTTGCATTGAATTTTTTAGAGAAATTAATATTATTATATCCGTAAACTCTAAGAATTTCTTCAATAACATCAATTTCACGTTGCACATCAACACGGTAAGCAGGAATCGTCAACCCTAAGCCAGCCTCAGACACACTGTTAACTTTAATATCAAGAGACACTAATATTTTTTTGATAGTATCTTTTGGAATTTCTTGTCCAATAATTTTTGATACGTGACTAAAGTTTAGGAAAACTGAAAAGTCTTCTATTTTCTTTTGATAGATTTCAACAATATCAGAAGTGATCTCACCACCAGCAATTTCTTTTATCAATAAAGCAGCACGCTTTAACGCATATGCAGTAATTGAAGGATCAATTCCTCTTTCAAATCTAAAAGAAGCATCTGTATTTAATTGATGTCTTTTAGCTGATTTACGAACACTAACAGGATTAAAATAAGCACTCTCTAAAAATATAGAAGTGGTAGTTTCTGTTACACCCGATTTTTTACCTCCAAAAACACCAGCAATACATAACGGACCTTTCTCATCGCATATCATTAAATCCTCTTGGTGTAATGTTCTTTCAACGTCATCAAGAGTAACAAATTTAGTACCAGCAGGAACCGTTTTTACGATGATTTTTCCATTTATTTTACTAGCATCAAAGGCATGTAAAGGCTGTCCTAATTCATGAAGAACATAGTTAGTAACATCTACAATGTTATTCTTAGGAGTAATTCCAATAGCTTTTAATCTATTTTGCAACCAACTTGGAGATTCACTTATTGTAATTCCAGAAATGGTAACTCCGCAGTATCTTGGAGCCAAAGAAGGTTCTTCGACATTTACATCAATTTTTAAAGTTCGCATGTCAACTCTAAAATTACTTACAGACGGTGTAATTAACTCTACGTTTTGACCTCTTTGTAATAATCCTGCTCGCAAATCACGCGCTGTACCAAGATGACTCATTGCATCGGCACGGTTTGGAGTTAATCCTATTTCAAAAACTTCATCGTTTTCAATATTAAAAACTTCAGAAGCAGGAGTACCAGGAACCAAAGTTACATCTAGAACCATAATACCATCATGACCAGTTCCTAGACCCAATTCGTCTTCAGCACAAATCATTCCATGGCTTTCTTGCCCGCGTATTTTCCCTTTTTTAATAACAAAAGATTCTCCACTTTTATCATACAAAACAGTTCCAATTGTAGCAACAGGAACTTTTTGTCCTGCAGCAACGTTGGCCGCTCCACATACTACTTGTATTGGTTGTTCTAATCCTATATCAACAGTTGTAATTTTTAAACGATCTGCGTCTGGGTGCTGTACACAGGTTAATACATGCCCTACAACAATACCTTCTAATCCTCCTTTTATTGATTGGTATTTTTCAACCACTTCCACTTCAAGACCTAAGTCAGTAAGCAAAGCAGATGTTTCGTCAGATTTCCAGTCTATTTTAATGAATTGTTTTAACCAGTTGTAAGATATTTTCATTTGAGTAATATTATTCTTGAATAAGTTTACAAATATAAGCATTGCACATTGTAGTAGAAAACAATTTATTTGGTTTTTTACAGCTCTTTTTAATTAAGCCTAAATTATACTATTTTAAATATTATCTATTTTTTATCATAATATTTTACTAATAGAGTATTAAAGTTTGACTATAAAAACGAATCTGCATTTTTTGTGCTATTAGATGAATGAATTGTGCTATTCTTTATAAAAGTTTGAAAGTAAATTTGAAATGAATCCAAAAAAAAGATATTTTATGAGTACTCTAGTAAAAAGACCTGAATTTAAGGCAAAATACGATAATTACATTGGTGGAAAATTTGTAGCACCAATAAAAGGAGAATATTTTGATGTAATTTCTCCTATAGACGGTAAAGTTTTTACAAAAGCAGCACATTCTGGGAAAGAAGATATTGATTTAGCTGTAGATACTGCCTATGAAGCATTTAAAACATGGGGAAAAACCTCAGTAACTGAACGTAGCATTTTACTAAATAAGATAGCGCAAAAAATAGAAGATAATTTAGAATATATCGCCGCTGTAGAAACTGTTGATAACGGAAAACCAGTACGAGAAACACTAGCTGCTGATATCCCATTAGCTATAGATCATTTTAGATATTTTGCAGGAGTAATTCGTGCTGAAGAAAGCTCAATTGCAGAATTAGATTCACAAACAGTTTCAATTGCTTTAAGTGAACCATTAGGAGTAGTAGCACAAATTATTCCTTGGAATTTTCCAATTTTAATGGCAGTCTGGAAAATTGCTCCAGCATTAGCCGCTGGAAATACAATTGTCTTAAAACCTGCTGAAAGTACACCAATTTCTATATTAGTATTAATGGAACTTATAGGCGATATTCTTCCACCAGGAGTATTAAATATCGTGAACGGATTTGGTGCAGAGCTTGGAAGACCATTGGTTACAAATAAAAAAGTATCAAAAGCTGCATTTACAGGTTCTACAACCACAGGTCGATTAGTAATGCAATATGCTACCGAAAATATAATTCCAGTTACACTAGAACTAGGAGGAAAATCACCTAATATCTTCTTCCCATCTATAGCCGATCATGACGATGATTTCTTCGATAAAGCCATAGAAGGAGCTGTTTTGTTTGCATTGAATCAAGGAGAAATCTGTACTTGCCCATCTAGGTTATTAGTTCATGAAGATATCTATGACAAGTTTATTAAGAGAGTAGTAGAAAGAACTGAAGCTATTATCGCAGGAAATCCATTAGACAAAACAACAATGATAGGAGCACAGACATCTATCGTACAAAAAGAAAAAATTCTTTCTTATATAAAATTAGGAAAAGAAGAAGGAGCAGAATTACTTACCGGTGGTGCAGAGAATAATTTAGGAGGAGACCTGGAAGGCGGCTATTACATCAAACCTACTTTATTTAAAGGAAATAATAAAATGAGAATCTTTCAGGAAGAAATTTTCGGACCAGTTCTAGCTGTAACTACATTTAAAACTACCGAAGAAGCTATTGCTATTGCAAATGATACAATGTACGGTTTAGGAGCTGGAGTTTGGACACGTGATGCACATGAAATTTATCAAGTACCAAGAGCGATTCAATCCGGAAGAGTTTGGATAAATCAGTACCATTCATACCCAGCAGGCGCACCGTTTGGAGGATACAAACAATCTGGAATAGGTCGTGAAAACCACAAAATGATGCTAGGACAATACCGTCAAACTAAAAACATGCTAATTTCTTATGACAAAAAGAAATTAGGTTTCTTTTAATATTATATAAACCAAAGACTGGTATATAAACGTACTGGTCTTATAAATCAATACTATTATGTTGCCAAAAACAATGAAAGCCGCAGTTGTAAGAGAATTTGGTTCTCTTTTAAAAATTGAAGAAGTTGAAGTAAAACGCCCAGGAAAAAACGAAATTCTTGTAAAAGTTATTGCAAGTGGAGTTTGTCATACTGATTTACACGCCGTAGAAGGAGATTGGCCTGTAAAACCTAAAATGCCTTTAATCCCAGGACACGAAGCCGTAGGTTATGTTGTAGCTGTAGGCCAGGATGTGAAAAATGTAAAAGAAGGTGATGCTGTAGGTGTACCATGGCTTTATAGCGCTTGTGGAGGCTGTGATCAGTGTATTACAGGCTGGGAAACCTTATGCGATACCCAACAAAATGGAGGTTATAGCGTAGATGGAGGTTTTGCCGAATATGTAATTGCCGATGCAAGATACGTTGGTATCTTACCATCAAATGTAAATTTCATGGAAATGGCACCAATACTATGTGCTGGAGTAACAGTGTACAAAGGGCTAAAAGAAACTGAGGTAAAACCAGGAGAATGGGTTGCTATATCAGGAATTGGAGGCTTAGGTCACGTTGCTGTACAATACGCAAAAGCAATGGGAATGCATGTTGCTGCAATTGATGTTGCCGATGACAAACTTGATTTAGCCAAAAAACTTGGAGCAGACTTAGTAGTAAATGCAAAAAATCAAAATCCTGGAGAATTTTTAAAAAAGGAAGTGGGTGGAATGCATGGGGCATTAATTACGGCTGTTTCGCCTATAGCTTTCAAGCAAGGTCTTGAAACTTTAAGACGAAAAGGTACGATGGCACTTAACGGACTCCCTCCAGGAAATTTTGATTTATCAATTTTTGATACTGTTTTAAACAGAATTACAATTCGTGGTTCAATTGTAGGTACACGTAAGGACATGAAAGAAGCAATAGAATTTGCTACAGAAGGAAAAGTAAAAGCTACAATCACTCCTGCAAAATTAGAAGATGTAAATGATGTATTTGATAAAATGAAAAAGGGACAAATTGAAGGAAGGGTTGTGCTTGAAATCGCTAAACCTTAATTAAATCATGAAAGCAACAAACTCTCTATAATCAAAAGAGTTTGTTGCTTTTTTTAAAACCTAAAATCATGATAAAAAGAATTGATGCTTCAGAAAAGGCTATTGAATTGATAAAAATACTAAAAGAAAAACATGGTGAATTAATGTTTTATCAAGCTGGCGGATGTTGTGAAGGAACACAACCGCAATGTTTTGAGAAAGGTGGCTTTTATCAACGGACAGGAGACGTATGCATTGGAACAATTGAAGACACTGAATTTTGGGTTGATAAAGATTTATTCGAATATTGGAAACATGCGCATTTTACACTCAATGTAATTGATGCATTTGGAGTAGGTGGATTCTCATTGGAAACACCATTAAAAAAAACATTTCAAATAGAATATCGAATTTTCACCGATGAAGAGGAGGGAGATTTGGAACCAGTCAAAAGCTTTCTTTAGGTTTATAGGGACTAAGGTTCAGAGGTACAAAGAGACAAAGGTTTCTTGTAGAGGCGCACAACAGTGCGTCTTTTTTTTGTGCAATAATTGTCGAGTCACTTGTGGAGATCCTTCCTGCGTCAGGGTGACAAGATTGTGGTTGTCTCGCTAAGCTTCTAAACAAGAAGAGACAGATATTTTCAAGTTTCTGGTAGAGACACCACCACATTGCTTCTTTTTTTTTATGCAATAAATGTCGAGTTGCTTACGTAGACCCTTCCTGCGTCAGGGTGACAAGATTATGATTGTGTTTTGCTAAAATTTCTTTATAACAAGTTAGATTGGTTCACGTTTCGATAAAAACCTTAGAGCCTCAGAACCTTTCTAGCTTTGAACCTTTGTCACTTTGTACCTTTTTCAAAACCTTTAAACCTTAAAAAAAAAGCCTCTAATTAATAAACAACAACTGATATTGCTTAGGTGTAATTCCTTCGTGTTTTTTAAATAGCCTGATAAAATAATTAGCATCTTCAAATCCCGATAAATAACAGACTTCGTTAATTTGTATTGAAGGGTTTTTTAATAACTTTTTGGCACATTTTATTTTTTCATTCAATATAAATTCTATCGGACTCATTCCTAATTCTCTCTTAAAAAAACGATAGAAAGAGGCTGTACTCATACAAGCTTTCTCACTCAGGCTCTTTAGATTCATATTTTCTTTCAAGTTCTGCTTGATAAATTCTGTAACTTCTTTTATTGGATTATTAGCTTGAATAGTTATTCCTTCATCAATAGATTTTACCGTTTGCGTTTGTATAATACGAATCAATAATTCTTTGAGTGTTAAATCTGCTAAAATATCTTTAGTAATAGATGTACTCATGCATTCTTTAATGAGCTTATTGATAGCAGCGGCCATGTCAACATTATTATAAAAAAAATAATTTTGATAATTTAATTGCCAAAGCAGATCATTTTCTTTGGGATATCTCTCGTTTAAGAAATTTAATGTCTCTGTAATCTTAGATTGTTCAATGGCTAAAGCTAGACATTGCGTAGGATTATTTCTTGTTGCTTCCGGAAAATCAATTTTCATTTCTACGTTTGCAGGAACAACAACAGTTTGCCCAGGTAAATATTCAAATTCAGGATCTTCAAAAAGATGCATTATCTTTTTTCCTCTCAGCATACTAGTTACAACCAAATCATCAAACTTTAAAGGAACTAAAGTAGAAGATTGATATGTTTCGAAGATATTTAACTCACAATGATTCAAGTTATAAATCGTCCTGTTTTCAACCAGAGTTTTTAAGGATTTCTCTTTTGATAATTGGAGCGGATTTATTAGGAAAGGCTGATTATTCATTGCTTTAAATTTTAAGACGAAAGCTTAAATTTAAACAAAATAATCATATGAAAAGAAGATTTAACGTTAAATTAAATCAACTCTTCAACATGTTTTTTAATATTTTCAGCAATTTTTTTAGTAGGTAAATCATTTTCATCTTCACCAAATGGATCTTCTATTTCTTCGGCAATAAGCTCTAAACTCGCTAGCACATAAAAAACAAAAACAACCACAGGAGCAACATAATAACCCAGACTAATAGAGTAACCAAAAGGCAAAGTCATTATATAAAAGAATATGAATTTTTTGATAAATGCACTGTAAGAGTAGGGAATAGGAGTGTTTTTTATTCTCTCGCAAGCACCACAAACATCAGTAAAAGCTTTGAACTCATCATTTATGATAATGAGTTGTTCACCAGATATTTTCTTAGCATCATACAAATCATTTATTTTATGATACATGATTCTCTTTACCTGGTTTGGTTTGTGTTTATGATGATCTATTTCTAAATCTACATCTTCAAAAAGCTGTTTTCCAGTTTCTGAATCATGCAAATGCTTGTGTAAAACATCAGCATATACAGGAATAAATTTTCTAAAAAACTTCCTGTCATTTTCATCTTTTAAAATTGCCGAAAGTTTAATTGCCAGATTACGGCTATTATTTACAAGACTTCCCCATTGTTTTCGACCTTCCCACCAGCGATCATAAGCAGTATTTGTTCGAAATACTAATAACAACGAAATTACAAAACCAAGCATTCCATGCATAATCGGAATATTCTGAATATAGTCGTTTTTACCTATCTTAAAATAATAAATTTCAAGATAACCAACTGCACTAGAATAAATTGCGATAGCAATCATGATAGGAAATAATTTCCTAACAGTATCTGATTTATGGAAATGAAAAATAAAAGTAAACCAGTCTTTCGTATTATATGATATCATTTAATAATATTTTAAAGCAAATTTAGACTAAAAACTAATATTTCCTGCTAATTCTTTTAAAGCGATTTCAGATAATTTTGCTTCAAATTGAGCATTACTATAACGCACTTTTGCATTCACATAATTAAGCTGTGCCGTTCTAAATTCAAGAGTGGTAATGGTTCCAATACGAAATTTATCCAGAGTAATATCTAAGTTTTGTTTAGCGATAGCTTCATTATTTTCTTCTAAATTAATCAACTCTAAGTTCGTTAGATAAGTTTGATAAGAAGTAGCTAATTGTGTACTTAAAATTTGATTTTGTTGCTCTAAAGCAAATTTAGTATTATCGATTTGTAGCTTAGAAATTTTTTCGTTTCTATGTTGAGCAAAACCATCGAATAAATTCAGAGAAGCACTAAAACCATAATTTAGTCCCCTAGCAGTAGATTCACTTGTAAAACCTAAACTAGAATGACTCTCTGCAAAATTATAACCTGTATTTAATTTAACAGTAGGGTAGCGGTTTGCTTTTACTTGTTTTAACTGTAATTCGGCAATCCTAATATTGATAATTTGAGATTGCAATTGCGGATTTTGTTGTTTAGCTAATTCTTGTAAATTATTTAAAATTAAAGTGTTATCTACAGTAACTTGATCCATAACTTTAAAGTCAATTTTAGAATCTCTAGCTAAAATCTGATTCAATAAAATCTTTGTGTTTGCATATAATTCCTTTTGTCTCAATAAAGAAACTTGATCCGTATTTAAATCAACTTGAGCATTTAACACCTCTAATTTTGAAGCCTTTCCAATAGAAAATCTATTTTGAGCCAAAGTCAGTCTTTGCTTAGAAATTACAATAGTAGTATCCAAAGCCGCCAATTGTTGTTGCTGTTGAACCAAATCATAGTATGTTGAATTTACTTGTCCAACTTTTACTAAAATAGTGCGTCTTAATTCAGCGTCACCTAATTTTTGAAGCTCTTTAAGCTGATCCAATTGAGCAAACATTCGCATACCATCAAATATGGTCCAATCTAATCCGACACCATAGTTTAAGCTGTTATTTTTTGCATTACTCAATGAAGTCGAAGTTCCGTCCTGACGAATTTGAGATGTGTTTTGAATGCTATTATTATCTACAACGCTAGCTGTTACTTTTGGGAGCATCCCAGCATTTCCTATTGCCGCATTAGTTTCATTAATTTTTAAATTATTTGAAGCTATCTTTATTTCAAAATTATTATCTAATGCTATTTTAACTGCATTTTCTATAGTAAGAACTTCTTG
Organism: Flavobacterium sp. EDS; assembly: GCF_020991525.1. Classification (NCBI taxonomy): domain Bacteria; kingdom Pseudomonadati; phylum Bacteroidota; class Flavobacteriia; order Flavobacteriales; family Flavobacteriaceae; genus Flavobacterium; species Flavobacterium sp. EDS. Next base: position 121,322 of record NZ_JAJMOZ010000011.1, on the reverse strand, counting down.
TGCATTGCTTTTTACAACACAAAAAAGTAACAAAACCAAGCATTTAAATAGAGTTTTAGTGTACATCATTTTTATATTTATTACCACGAATCTGCAAATCAAAATTTATTTAAAAGCGATTCGTGGTTACTATTTTTATTTAAAATAAGTTCGAGATTATTTACTACTTTCTTTTTCGTATTCTTCTATATGGTCAAACTCAGGATAATGTTTACGGGCTTTAGACCACATTAGATACATTGCTGGAATTACAAACAAAGTAAGAACTAAAGAAAAAATAGTACCTCCAACAATAACAACTCCCATTCCTATACGGCTTGTAGAAGCTGCCCCAAGTGACATTGCAATCGGCAAAGCACCTAATGCAATTGCCAAACTCGTCATTAAAATTGGTCTTAATCGAGCTTCTGATGCTTCTAAAATAGCCTCTAATTTAGGTTTGCCCTGTTCTCTCAATTGATTCGCAAATTCAACAATTAAAATACCATTCTTGGTAACCAAACCAATCAGCATTACGGTTCCAATTTGGCTAAAGATATTCCATGTTTGATTAAATAACCATAATGAAAATAACGCTCCTGCAACAGCCATCGGTACAGTCAAAATAATAATAAGTGGATCGATAAAACTCTCAAACTGAGCTGATAATATCAAGAATATTAATAATAAAGCCAATCCAAATGCAAATGAAGTATTAGAGCTACTTTCAACAAAATCTCGTGATTCTCCTCCTAAATCAGTAGTAAAAGTATCATCTAAAACTTTAGCTTTTATCTCATTCATAGCGTCAATTCCGTCACTGATACTTTTTCCTGGAGCTAAACCAGCCGAAATGGTAGCCGACATATATCTATTGTTATGATACAATTGTGGAGGATTACTTTGCTCCTCAATTGTAACTACATTATCCATTTGTATTAATTGTCCTTTTTTGTTTTTCACAAACATCGAAGTCAAATCCAATGGTTTAGATCTATCTTTTTGATCAAACTGCCCAATTACCTGATATTGTTTTCCGTTTTTAATAAAATAACCAAAACGTTGACCACTTAAAGAAAGCTGTAATGTTTGTGCAATATCAATAATAGAAATACCTAAACTTTCAGCTTTTTCACGATCGATACTTACATTAATTTCAGGCTTATTAAATTTTAAGTTTACATCTGTTACCGAAAAAGTATCATTTTTATTAGCTTCCTCCATGAACAAAGGAATCTTCTCTTGTAATTTCTGAAAATTAGGTGCCTGGATAATATATTGAATAGGCAATCCTCCACGACGATTTACAGCAATAGTAGGCTGCTCAGTTACTGAAGTCTTTGCCTCAGAATATCTTTTGGTCCATTTGGTCAATTTTTCAGCAATTTCTCTTTGAGAACGAGTTCTTTCATTAGGCTCTTTAAGCGCAATTCTAACTCTTCCGCTATTTACAGATGAAGATCCAAATCCTGGAGAAGTAATTACTAAACTTACTTTTTTCTCTGGAATCGAGTCATCAATTAGCTGTCCTAGTTCTTGCATAAATCGATCTGTATATTCATATGAAGATCCCTCAGGTGTAGTAACACTTAAAACAAGTGCACTTCGATCATCATACGGAGCAGTTTCTTTTGGTAAAATGCTAAAAAACAAATAAATCAAACCAAAACAGATAGCAATAATAGGAAAGCTCAACCATTTTTTCTTCATAAAACGACCTAATGCTTCAGCATAGCCACTATTTAATTTTTCAAAATAAGGTTCAGTTTTAAGATAGAAATTTGACTTTTTTTGCTCGCCACCTTTCATCAAATAAGCGTTTAACATTGGAGTCAACGTTAAAGAAACGAATGCCGAAATTAATACTGCTGCACCAATTACAACACCAAACTCTCGGAATAGCCTCCCTACAAATCCTTCCAGAAATATTACTGGTAAAAATACCGCTGCCAATGTTACTGAAATAGATATTACAGCAAAGAAAATTTCATTTGATCCTTTGATAGCAGCTTCAATTGGTGACATTCCCTCTTCAACTTTCTTAAAGATATTCTCTGTTACCACAATTCCATCATCAACTACAAGTCCTGTTGCTAGAACAATTGCCAATAATGTCAATACGTTAATCGAAAATCCAAAGAGCCACATTATAAAAAATGTTGCTATTAATGAAACAGGGATATCAATTAAAGGTCTGAATGCAATTGCCCAATCTCTAAAAAACAAAAAGATAATTAAGATAACCAGGACAATAGATATCATTAAGGTTTCGGCAACTTCTAAAACCGATTTCTTAACAAAAAGAGTACTATCAATTGCTATATCAAGTTTAATATCTTTAGGAAGATCTTTTTTTAGCGCATCGTATCTTTTGTAAAACTCTTTAGAAATATCAAGGTAATTAGCTCCTGGCATAGGCACAATTGCAAGACCTATCATAGGAAGCCCAGATTGGCTCAGTTTTGTTTCTGTATTTTCAGGTCCCAATTCAGCACGTCCAATATCGCTTAAACGAACTATTTTTTCGCCTTCAGAACGAATAATTATATTGTTGAATTCTTCAGCTTTAGATAAATTACCAACTGTTTTTACCGTTAACTCTGTATTATTCCCTGTAAGTTTCCCAGAAGGCAACTCAACATTCTGAGCATTTAAGGCATTACGAACTTCTGAAACTGTACATCCATATGCAGCTAGCTTTATAGGATCAATCCATAAACGCATTGCATAACGCTTTTGCCCCCAAATTTGAACACCACTTACCCCTGGAATTGTTTCTAATCGCTGCGAAATAACGTTCTCAGCATAATCACTTAATTCTAGAGCGCTACGCGTATCACTCTGAACTGTCATAGAGATGATCGATTCACCATTAGCATCGGCCTTAGAAACAACTGGTGGAGCATCTATGTCCTGAGGTAAGCTTCTAACTGCTTGTGATACCTTATCACGAACATCATTTGCTGCTTCTTCAAGGTTTTTATCAAGATTAAACTCGATAGTAATATTACTGCTTCCTTGTACACTTGATGAAGTAATATTTCTAATTCCATCAATGGCATTAATTGCTTTTTCAAGCGGTTCAGTAATTTGCGATTCTATAATATCCGAATTTGCTCCCGTATAATTAGTACGAACAGAAACTTGTGCTGGATCAATAGACGGAAACTCTCTTACACCTAAAAAGCTATATCCTATAAGACCAAATAATACAATTGCAAGATTTAAAACAATTGTTAATACGGGCCTCCTTATACTTGTAGTTGATAAACTCATTTTTTTGAATTATAAATGGGGGAATGAATTATGTTTTTTTATTATTTAAGATTTAGTAAAAGCACCAAATCTTATAATTTCAAATTCATAACTTATAATTTAACTTTTACTTTAATTGGATTATCATTTTTTAATGACATAACACCACTTGTTATAACGGTATCTCCCTTTTTTAAACCCGAAAGAATCAAAATAGATGCATCAGTTCTTGTAGCTGTTTCTACCATTACTTCTTTGGCTTTACCAAAATTTGAGATAAAAACTTTTTTACCATTTTGCACTGGTATAATTGCTTCAGTAGGAACTACGATTGCGTCTTTTATAATATCTAATGGTAATTTCACATCAGCAAATGTTCCTGGAAATAATTTACCGTCTTTATTTTCTGCAATAGCTCTAATCTGAAGCGTTCTTGTTTCTACAGCAACTTCTGGCTCTATTGCATAAATTTTTGCTGTATATAATGTATTAGATCCCGAAACAGTGAAGGTAATAATTGAATTTTCTCTTACTTGACTTGCGTATTTCTCTGGAATCGAGAATGTAATTTTTAATTTACTTGTGTTAACCAATTTAGCAACCAAGACTGTTGGTGTAATATAAGTGCCTGGAGAAATAGAACGCAATCCTATCTTTCCAGAAAACGGAGCTTTTACAGCTGTTTTTGCAATTTGCGCGCGAATTAATTGACTTTGTGCTTGTGCAGAAGCATAATCAGCTTTAGCAACATCATATTCTTCCTGACTGATTGCTTCTTTTTGCAAAAGCAATTTAGCTCTTCTAGCATTTTCTGCAGCTAAACTCTCTTTGGTAGTCGCTTGTTTTGATTGTGCTTTCAATTCTAAATCATTCACTTTAAAAAGAACCTGACCTTTAGTCACATTGCTTCCCTCATTAAAATAAATACCTTCAACAATTCCAGAAACTTCACTTCTAATTTCTACTTGTTCATTAGCTTCAATAGATCCTGATAAAGATAAATTATTATCAAAAGTTTGAGTATCTACTACAACTCCAGAAACAGTAATTGGATTGTTTTTATTATTCTGACCTTTAGATTCGTCATTCTTATTTTTATTGGATACAATTCGATAGGCAATAAATCCTCCAATTCCGATTATTAGCAAGGCATAAACAAGGTTCTTTATTTTCATAAGATTTTGGTAAAACTATAATTAATAGATTTTGGTTTTTAAGTGAACTCACAAATTTAGTTTTTTGTATTCAAAACTAAATGTCTTATTTTTATATTTAACAGTTGTATGTACAAATATTAATGATTTGATTAAAAGGAAAACACAAAGTGGGCAGAACTACAAAAGGACTAAGACTTCGTTCCCGAAGAAAGGTTTAAGAAGGATTGTAAAAAAAATGTTTATTTGTTGATTCAAAATTGTAAAGATCCTGAGATACTATGTTTTAAAGATAAAAAATAGTTTTTTTGATTGTAAATTTCATATATAACTATAGAGTATACTCATATATTTGTCTCAATCTAAATAACTAAAAAAAGTACAATCCCAATAGCCATAGGAACTAAGCCCTTAAAACCTTTGCAACTTTGAACCTTTGAGCCTTTGAATCTTTGTAACTTAAAAAAAACTAACTAATATAATTCCAGATGTTCTTTTTCTTCGTTAACTCAATAAAAACAGCTTTCAATATTGCATTTTCAGGCTTTTGCAATGGTGCATCTTCTTTAAGAATCATTAAAGCATAATTTCTAGCGAGAGATAAAATATCACGATCACGAACAATATCAGCTATTTGAAGATTTAAAACACCACTTTGTTGCGTCCCCATTAAATCACCGGGCCCGCGAAGTTTTAAGTCAACCTCGGCAATTTGAAAACCATCATTCGTTTGTACCATAGTTTCCATTCGCGTTTTACTATCCGAACTTAATTTATGAGAAGTCATCAAAATACAATAACTCTGCTCAGCACCACGACCAACACGACCACGCAATTGATGGAGTTGCGAAAGTCCAAAACGTTCGGCACTTTCTATAATCATTACACTCGCATTCGGTACATTAACACCAACTTCAATAACAGTCGTAGCAACCATTATATTAGTTTTACCTTCAGAAAAGCGTTTCATTTCTGAATCTTTATCTGCAGGTTTCATTTTTCCATGAAGAATAGAAATCGAATAATCGGGTAGGGGAAAATCACGAGAAATACTCTCATAACCATCCATTAAATCCTTGAAATCCATTTTTTCTGATTCTTGAATCAACGGATACACTATATAAATTTGTCTGCCTAAAGCAATTTCATCGCGAAGGAATTTCCAAACTTTCAATCGGTTACTATCATAACGATGAACCGTTTGTATTGGTTTTCGCCCTGGAGGCAATTCATCGATCACCGAAATATCTAAATCGCCATACAAACTCATTGCTAAAGTCCTAGGAATAGGAGTAGCCGTCATTACCAATACATGTGGTGGAATCTCATTCTTCTTCCATAATTTAGAACGTTGCTCCACACCAAAACGATGTTGCTCGTCGATTACAGCCAATCCTAAGTTTTTAAACTTCACTTTATCTTCTAATAAAGCGTGCGTTCCTATTATAATATGCAAACTACCATTTTCTAATTCTTCATGAATCACTCGTCTGGCAGCAATTTTAGTAGAACCTGTTAGTATTTTTATATTGATATTTAATGTTGCGGCTAGTTCTGATAATCCTACAAAATGCTGATTAGCTAAGATTTCTGTTGGCGCCATCAGGCAGGCCTGAAAACCGTTATCTAGTGCCAATAACATACTCATAAAAGCAACGATTGTTTTACCAGAACCTACATCTCCTTGCAATAATCGGTTCATTTGAGCATTACTACCCATATCAACACGAATTTCTTTAATTACCCTTTTTTGAGCATTTGTGAGCTCAAAAGGCAAGTGATTTTGATAAAAAACATTAAAATATTCGCCCACTTTTGTAAACGGATGCCCTTTGATTTTATGCTTCCTAATCAGATTCTTAGTTATCAACTGTAACTGAATAAAAAACAATTCCTCAAATTTTAATCGGTATTGGGCTTTCGCCAAAGCATCAGTGCTTTTAGGAAAATGGATATTAAACAAAGCGGCTCTTTTAGGAATCAGCTTTAATTCGCTTGTTAAATAATCAGGAAGTGTTTCTGTAAACAACGTTTGTGTTTCCAGAAATAGTTGTTGCATGAGTTTATTAATCACCCGATTAGAAATACCTCGATTTGTCAAGGTTTCCGTTGAAGGATAAACAGGTTGCATAGCCGAACGTAGACTTTGTTGGTGCTCATCCATTAATTCAATTTCGGGATGTGACATACTAAACTGACTGCCGTACAAACTACATTTCCCAAAAATAACACAAACTTCATTGAGCTTTAAACTTTCACGAATCCATTTATGTCCCTGAAACCAGTTTAAGTCTATTTGCCCCGTATCATCTACAAAAGTTGCTACTAAACGTTTTTTATTCTTAGCAAATTCAACTGTTTTTATATTGATAATTTTACCAATAATCTGAACTTCAGAGCCTGTATTCTGCAATTCATTAATCTTATAATATCGAGTTCTGTCTATATAACGATTGGGAAAAAAGTTAACTAAATCCATGTATTTATGAATCCCCAATTCCTTACGAAGCAATTCGCCCCGATTAGGACCAACACCTTTTAAATATTCGATAGGAGTTTGAAGAAGATTATTAGACATTTTTTTGTTTACTCGATTATTGGATATCTTAGAAGATAGAATAAAGAGAATAGATGTTAGTCTATATTCTTTTTTCTATACTCTTTTTTCATAAGGCGAAGATAGATTTTAATTAGGAAATTTAAAAATTGACTTATTAGACTTTGAATATTTATATCTTTGAAAAATAAATTAAAACAAATGACAACTCATCTCGCATTACTTCGTGGTATCAATGTTTCTGGACACAACATGATCAAAATGGAAGCTTTAAAAACTACTTTAGAAAATATAGGCTTTAAAAATGTTCAGACTTATATCCAGTCAGGTAATGTTTTTGTAGACACAGAGGAAGACAATGCTTCAAAAGTTGGCTTTTTAATTAAACAAGAAATCTTCAAAGTATTTGGTCATGAAGTGCCAATTGTAGTGATTAGCAAAGAAGATTTAGAAGCTTGTTTTAAGAACAATCCTTTTTTAAAAGAAAAAGATGCCGACATCAAGAAATTATATGTTGCGTTTGTTTCAATAGCATTGCGAAGCGAAAGCATCAATGATTTAAAAATTAGTCAATTTAAGCCAGACGAAGCTAGTATTGATGGCAATAGAATATTCATCAAATATGCGGTTGGAGCTGGAAAAACTAGATTTGATCAAAAATATATCGAGAAAAAACTTAATGTAACAGCAACCATCAGAAACTGGAATACTGTAACGCAATTATTAAAAATATACGAAGAAAGACAAGGGGCATGAAAACAATTCTAAAACCATCTTTTATAATTTTACTATTGCTTATTGTAAGCTGTAAAAAACAAATAGCGCCTCAAAATACCACTATTTTAAAAGACGAAGAAGAGAATGTTGTCGCAAACGAAGAAAAAACACCTGTAGGTGCAAGTGATAAAAATGATATCGAAGACTTCAATCATTTCTTTAGGTTATTCAATCATGACACTGTATTTCAAATAAGTAGAGTTATTTTTCCACTTAAAGTAAAAATCAATAACGATGATTTAGAACTCGTTGATTACGTAATTCCTAAAGAGAAATACACAACTATTGACCTAGATAAAAAACCAGAAGAAAGAGACTATAATCAACAATTAATCCTAAAAAAAGACAAAGCCGTTATTCAACAACGTGGAATCAATAATGGCATTTTTATAGATTATTTTTTTGAAAAAAAAGATGGAAAATGGCAACTTGTAACCTGGGTTGATGTTTCAACCTAAAAATTAATTAAGAACCGTAACTACATTCTTTTTCAAGTAAATAGTATCAACCTTATGAACTGCACCTTTTCTCATTCCACCACCAAAAGGATTATGTAAATCAATAGATTTCTTTTCATAACCTTCTTTATAAATAGTTTCATTAACATGTAGTGGAGGCGCTTCATATCCCACAAAAGTAAATTGAGAATATCTCATTTCTTTTAGATTAAAATACCCCATTGCATTGGTTAAACTTTCGCCTACCTTACAATTTTCAATAGGAGTCTTGGTACCTTCATCATAAATATACCCCATAATTTGAGGCCTTTGACATCTGCTTACTAAACAGCTTTGAAATAAAAAAGCAACAATAATCAAAGTAATTATTGTTCCATATTTTCTTAAATTTAATTTATTCACTTATGTTTACTCTTTAACAGCACAACGGCTGTAATTAATTCCAACACCCAGTAGCATCGTTTTTGTACTTTCAAAATAAGATGTTTCACTTAATTTAAACGCACAGAACCTACTATATGAAAGAAATGTTTTCATTTTGGATTCTATTTTACACATAAAATCAATATTCCTAATGTGTTAAATCATATTTTACATTTTACACCCAGCTATTTTAAATAATTAAATCAAAATTTATTGCTCTAGATTTTTAATCATTTCATCTGCCATTGGCGTATTCATTAAGCGTAATTCATTAATAATAAGCTGTTTTTGTTCATTACTCATCACCGGAACAGGTTTTACAAATTGGTCTTGAGGAGCTTCCTTGTAAAACATAGCATCAGTCCATTCATTTCTAACACCATCAATAACAAGATGAATACGGTCTTGCGTACCTCTATTTGCAACCGAATGAATAAAATTAGCATCGATATACCAACATTCACCTTCATTCATAATCAAACGAGTACCATCTAAAATAAATTCAACATCACTATTGGTAATTATTGGAATATGCAGTCTAAAGGAGTCATCTTCGTATCCCAAACAATTATCACTATGTGGTTTAACTTCTGCACCTACAGCCAACTGTAATAATCGGACAGCTGTTTTTTCGAATAAAAAGCCATCTAAAATTTCTTTAAAGTAAGTACAGGAGTTTAAGATCTCAGTCTCAACTAGTTTTTCATTATTAGTTGGTGAAGCATAAATAACATCTGATTTTCCGTTTGGAGACATTAGAGCAATCGAATTCCATTTTCCTGAGTAACAATCAGTATTGTAATGATCAATCCAATTTTCGTTAATAATCTTTTTTAGATCATTTTGTAGTTTTTCAGAATCAAAAACAATCGGAAACTTTATAGAGCGTACTAGTTTATCCATAATTTATTCTCTTATCCATTTTATCATTTTAGGAAATGCTTCTTTTCCTTCTTCTGATGCTCGTTCTTTTCCTAAAGCCAGTCCTGCCCATTCAAGAAAAGGCAAACCTATATAAACTTCATCATTAAAATTTGATATTAACCACTCTGAATCATTCTTATAGCCATTAGGATGAAATACTAACTCTAAAGGCAAATCTAAATGTTTTGCTGCCGCAAAAGACCAAAGGATTGCCGCAATTTCTTCGCCTTCTGTTGGCCAATCACTAGCTATTTCATCAGTTCCTATTAATTCTCGATTGGCAGTAGGAGTAACAGCCAGATGTCCTGCTTCATGTAATATATCTCCCGGATATAACATTTTTTTATAATCAATGTAAACACAACTTGAACCTAATGACAGTCCCGGCAAAAAAGTATCATCTAATTCTTTTTCAACAACTTTAATCCCAATTTCATCCAAGAAAAATATAATCTTTTCTATTTCAGAGCTCTTTTCTTTTATATGCATAGGAGTGAGTTTTTAAATTTATTTTATAAATCTGTATATTAGTTTATATCAAATCGCAATACCAAAATCCATAATCAAAAGCATCATCTCCATTTGAATCACAGGCTGTATTACTGGATTCTGTCTTTGGTTTTTCATATTTTCGATGTACAATTTCTCCTATTTCAAATTTAATTGGCTTAGAAAAAATAGGCCCATCGAAGGTAAAGGTATGAAATTCACCGTTTTCACCACACACATCTACATTATCTGGCAAATCATTTATAAAATCCTGATCAATTACACGGCCTACAAAACTTTTATCAAGAAAACGTTCATTTACACAAACCACAATCGTTTTAAACCCCAAAGAAATAAATTCATGAATTATATCTTTAGTTGGAATTTTCCATAACGGAAACACTGCTTCAAAACCGATATCAACTAATTTATCTTCACGATATTTACGCAAATCTTCAAGAAAAATATCTCCAAAAATAGAATATTTAACTCCTTGATTTTTAAGCTTAACTAAGGTCTTACTCATCACTTCTTCATACACTTCCATAGTTGGCATTTCTGGAATTTGCATGATTTCTAGAGGCAATCCAATACTTTCTGCTTGTTGCTGCAACAACTCTACACGAACGCCATGCATAGAAATACGCTGAAACTGTTCGTTTACACTAGTAAGTAAACAACTGATTTCGAATTCATTTGCTTGTTGTATTTTATATAATGCTAGAGCAGAGTCTTTGCCGCTGCTCCAATTAAATAAGGCGATCTTTTTCAATAGAATTGTTTAAAATTTTCAAAAAGTAAACTTACAAATTTACTTCGATTAGTTCATTAAACCTTTGTAACTTTGAAAACCTTAGTACCAAATTAAATAAATAATGAAATACCTTCTTTTTTTCTTTTCTCTATTCAGCTTTGCACAACAAACTCAATATGTTGATTTTAAAACCGTTTTAGGAGAAATTAATATCAATACAACAAATAAGATCGTATCAGGAAATGTAAAATATGATTTTGATGTTTTAAAACCCATAGATACCATTAAAATTGACGCGCAAAACATGACTTTTACAGATATAAAGGTAAATGGCGATGCAATAATTTTCATAAACACAAATAAGCAATTACAATTAGTTTCCCCATTTCAAAAAGGAAAAAACACACTTACTTTTAGCTATGCTGTCCAGCCTAAACAAGCTTTATATTTTATAAACGCAGAAAATAAGGAGGATACTGAAATCTGGACACAAGGACAAGGAAGATATACCAGTAACTGGTTTCCAAGCTTTGATGATGTCAATGAAAAAGTAATCTTTAATATGGATATTACCTTCGATAAAAACTATACAGTAATTTCAAATGGTATCCTGAAAGACAAATTAGAAAATGGAAGTTCGTTTATTTGGCAATACCGCATGCAAAACCCTATGAGTTCATATTTATTAGTACTTGCTATAGGAAAATACCAAGAAAACGCATTAAAATCTAAATCACGAATCCCTTTAGAATATTATATCGAAAACAACGACCTTTCTCGCTTCGAACCAACCTATCGTCACTCTAAAGAAATTTTTGATTTTCTAGAAAAAGAAATAGGAGTAAAGTATCCTTGGGAAATATACAGACAAGCCCCAGTGCGTGACTTTTTATATGCTGGAATGGAAAATACAACCGCTACGTTATTTTCTACCAGATACGTTGTTGATTCTACAGGATTTGAAGATAGAAAATATACTAATGTTAATGCGCATGAGCTCGCACACCACTGGTTTGGAAACTTGATTACAGCCGAAAGCAGCACACATCATTGGCTACAAGAAGGTTTTGCAACCTATTACGCATTGCTTGCTGAAAAAGAAATTTATGGTGACGATTATTTTTATTCCAAATTGTACGAAACGTCACAACAACTAAAATTTGCCTCAAGAACTGATACAATACCAGTTTTAAACCCTAAAGCAAGTTCGCTTACTTTTTATGAAAAAGGAGCATGGGCATTATTTGTTTTACACGATGCCTTAGGTGATAAAACTTTTAAAAAAGTAATTAAAAATTACTTGAAGAAATATGCTTATAAAACAGTAAATACAGATGATTTTTTTGAAGAAATAAAAAAACTATCTAATTATAATTTAAAAGAATTCTCTAAAGTATGGCTTGAGACAATAGCTTTTAATACACAACAAGCAAATGATTTACTGAATAAAAATAAAGCAATACAAATACGCTTAGAAGTTGATAAACTGAATAAAAAAACAATAACAGAAAAAGAAGAGTTTCTATCGGAAGTTTTACAATCAGATGTATATTTTACAGTTAAAAAAGCAATTGTAAACCAGCTAAAAAATGAGAAATATGAAGTAAAAAAGCAATTACTTACACTTGCTTTAAACACTAACAACATACAAGTTAGACAAGAAGTAGCAGCAACTCTATATAAAATTCCTGAAGATTTCAGAATACAATATGAAACGTTACTTGATGATAAATCGTATCAAACACAAGAGATAGCCTTGTTTTATTTATGGAACAATTTCCCCTCACATCGCAATAAATATCTAGATAAATCAAAAAATTGGATTGGCTTCAACGATTATAATCTAAGGACATTATGGCTTTCATTGGCATTATCAACAGCAAATTATACTTCAGAACCACAACTATTAGTAAACGAATTAATAGAATATTCCTCGCCTAAATATGAAGCTACCACGCGTCAAAATGCGTTAGAAAAATTAATTAATTTTCGATTAACAAACGATATGGTCCTAACAAATCTGGTTAATGCAACGACGCATCATATGTGGCAATTTTCTAAATTTGGAAGAGACAATATTCGAATACTATTAAAAAATACTGAAATGCGTAGTTCATTTGAAAGAATTTTGCCTAATTTGTCATCGAATGAACAGTTTCAGCTAAATCGTTTATTGAAAGAGTAAAAAGAGTATAGATTAAAGAGTATAGATTAAAGAGTATAGATTAAAGAGTATAGATTAAAGAGTATAGATTAAAGAGTATAGATTAAAGAATATAGAAGATAAATAGGGTAGACGATAGATAATAGATTACAAAGTTGAGTCTATTTTCTTTGTTCTTTAATCTCTTCTCTTAAAAAAAAACTACAATACATATATGAGAGCATTGGTTATTTCAGGCGGAGGAAGCAAAGGAGCTTTTGCTGGAGGAGTTGCACAATATTTATTAGAGATAAAAAAATGTCAATATGATTTATTTCTAGGCACTTCAACTGGAAGTTTACTTATTCCACATTTGGCCCTTGGAAACATTCATAAAATTCATGGTATTTATACAAATGTAAACATGGGCAAAATATTTAATATTAGTCCATTTGTAGTAAAAGAGAAAGACGGAATTGATATTGTGACCATAAACCACTTTAATGTAATCCGTCAGTTTTTTAAAGGGAAAAGAACATTTGGAGAAAGTAAAGGATTGCAAAAATACATCAAGGATCATTTTTCTATTTCTGAATTTAATCAGTTAAAAAAACTTAAAACTGATGTTGTTGTAACAGTTACAAATTTATCAAGGAATGAAGCAGAGTACAAATCAATTAAAGATTGTAGCTATGACGAATTTTGCGATTGGATTTGGATATCTAGTAACTATATTCCTTTTATGAGTTTGGTTTCTAAAAACAACTCAGAATATGGTGATGGAGGATTCTCGAGCTTGGTTCCAATTCGTGAGGCTATACACAGAGGAGCTACAGAAATAGATGTTGTTATCCTTGAAACAGAAGTCAATATTACCAAAAATGCAATTGGTAAAAACCCATTTTCATTAATGATCGATTTATTTCGAATAGCATTAGATCAAGTAGAAAAACATGATATTGCGATAGGAAAGCTAATTGCAAAGAATAAAAATGTAAAACTAAACTTGTTTTATACACCTACAAAACTAACTAACAACGCATTAATCTTCAATAAAGAAGAAATGAAAAAATGGTGGGAAGAAGGATATGAATATGCACAAAACAAGTCTGAAATCATGAGCGATAATAGGTAATTACCACATTTCGCTCACTTCATCTTTAATATAAGATAAAGCAGCACTACTAGGTGATTGCTTATCGAATAAATCATTTAAAATAACCTCACGTAACTTATCTGCACTATCAACACGATCGCTCATACTTGCTTTACGAATCATTTGAATTGTAGCATTCTTAGCAGTAGTTACAATAGTCCAACATTGATCAGACATATATATTTGTTGTGTCAAATTATGTTCAAATTCTTGTTCGATTTGAGCAATAACTAGATTTTCATATTCATTTTTATCATTAGATGTTGGCGCAATACGTATTAACAACTTAGTTAAACTAATACGTTCTAAATACAATGTAATACGCTCATATGCTTGTAAACGCAATGGTAAAGCCTGTTTTTGAGCCTCTTTTTGCAATAACCATCTTCTAGTGTCTTTTTTATCTGTAAGATACGATTTAAAAAAATAATAAGCCACACTACCAGTTACAACAGAAGGTAATGTATAAGCAATAATTTCTATGATTTTATTTGAATCCATTTTTAAAATTTGAGAAAACAAAAATATACTTTTTGAACGTAATTCAGTACCATTTTAATTGTAATATTTACTTAAGAAGGTTAATTTTACCAACTTTCAACTTTGAATCAAATACTACACAATAATTGGAAGACTATATCATAATTTTACTTTGTTTAGCTGCCTTTGCAGCAGGATTTATTGATGCCATTGTAGGCGGTGGCGGATTAATTCAGACACCAATGGGATTAATTTTATTACCTAACTTACCAGTATCAACAGTTATTGGAACATTAAAATTACCCGCCTTCAGCGGAACCGCTTTTGCAGCTTTTCAATACATGAAAAAAGTAGTCATTCAATGGAAATTATTACTCATTATGATGGTTTTAGCGGTGCCATCTGCATTTTTAGGATCTACTTTATTGACATATGTGAGTAATGATTTTATGAAACCACTGTTACTGGTCGTTTTATCGTTATTATTAGTTTATACTTATGCAAAAAAGAACTTTGGTCAGCAAGTAGTCAAAGATCATTCAGCAAAAACACAAATAATATACGCCGTTTTAATTAGTATAATCGTTGGTTTTTACGATGGGTTTATTGGCCCAGGAACAGGAAGCTTTTTTGTAGTAGCATTTATTGCTTTAATGGGGTTTGATTTTTTACATGCTTCTGCAAATGCAAAAATGGTCAACTTAGCTACAAATTTTGGTTCGATCTGCCTATTTATAATTAAAGGAAAAATCATCTGGACAATTGCAATTCCTATGGCAATAAGCAACGGACTTGGCGGATGGCTTGGCGCAAAACTCGCCATTAACAAAGGAAATGGCTTTATTCGAATATTCTTCTTGGTAGTAGTAATCGGAACGCTTATTCGATTTGCTTATGATGTTTTTTACAAATAGAACCTCTGAGAGGCAGAGCAGCAATGGTTCTAAGTTTTTTTAATATTTTAATCTTTGACGCTTAGAACTTCATAATCTTTTAAAAACCAATTATTTCTAATCTAGTCCTGATAGAGGCGGTATCCTCGTAATGTAACGAAGAGATAAAGCCGAAAGCGGAAACAATCTTATTTTAAGCCTTTTGTTGCGCATCAAAAAAACTTAGCAACACAGTACCTAAGCATCTTAGGAACTTACTTTTTAAATTCTTATTTTTGCATTAATTATGGAGAAAAATTTCATGCAAAAATACATTGACCAGCTCAATGAAGCACAAAGACAGCCTGTTTTAAAGAAAGACGGGCCAATGATTATTATTGCTGGGGCGGGTTCAGGAAAAACTCGTGTTTTAACAATTAGAATAGCATATTTGATGGCTCAGGGTATTGATGCGTTCAATATTTTGTCACTTACTTTTACCAATAAAGCGGCCCGTGAGATGAAACACAGGATATCTGATATTGTGGGATCGTCGGAGGCAAAAAACCTTTGGATGGGTACATTCCACTCTGTTTTTGCTCGAATATTACGTTCAGAAGCAGATCATTTAGGATATCCTTCTAATTTCACAATATATGATTCACAGGATTCAGCTAGATTAATTTCTTCAATTATTAAAGAAATGCAATTAGACAGAGACGTTTATAAACCAAAACAGGTTTTAGGCAGAATCTCCAATTATAAAAATAGTCTAATTACTGTAAAAGCATATTTCAATAATCCTGAATTGCAAGAAGCAGACGCAATGGCAAAAAGACCTAGAATGGGAGAAATCTACCAACAATATGTAGATCGCTGTTTTAAGGCTGGAGCAATGGATTTTGACGATTTACTACTTAAAACCAATGAATTACTAACTCGTTTTCCTGAGGTTTTAGCAAAATATCAAGATCGTTTTAGGTATATTCTTGTTGATGAGTACCAAGATACCAACCATTCCCAATATTTGATCGTCCAAGCTTTAGCAGACAGATTTCAAAATATTTGTGTTGTAGGAGACGATGCGCAAAGTATCTATGCATTCCGTGGAGCAAATATTAATAATATTTTGAATTTCCAGAAGGATTACGAAGGGGTAATAATGTATCGTTTAGAGCAAAATTACCGTTCAACTCGTAACATAGTTGAAGCAGCGAATACCATAATGGAGCATAATAAGACCAAACTTGATAAAATAGTTTGGACAGCCAATGATTTTGGAGCAAAAATTAAAGTTCATAGAAGTTTAACAGATGCTGAAGAAGGCCGTTTTGTTGCCAGTACTATTTTTGAACAAAAAATGCAAAACCAACTTAATAATGGTGCTTTTGCAATTTTATACCGTACCAATGCGCAATCACGTGCAATGGAAGACGCATTGAGAAAACGTGATATTCCGTATCGTATTTATGGTGGATTGTCATTCTACCAACGTAAGGAAATCAAAGATGTTCTGTGTTATTTACGTTTAGTAATAAATCCTAAGGATGAGGAAGCATTAGTTCGCGTAATTAATTATCCAGCACGTGGAATTGGTGATACTACAGTAGAAAAATTGACAATTGCAGCTAATCATTATAAGCGTTCAATTTGGGAAGTGATGGTCAATATTGATAAAATTGACTTGAAACTCAATGCCGGAACAAAGAATAAAATCAGGGATTTTGTAACGATGATTCAAAGTTTTCAAGTCATTGATAAAAACCAAGATGCTTTTTATATTACTGATCATGTTGCCAAAAAAACAGGATTAGTACAAGAACTTAAAAAAGACGCTACTCCTGAAGGAATGGCTAAAATTCAGAATATAGAAGAGTTACTTAACGGTATAAAAGATTTTACTGAAGGGCAACGAGAAATTGATGGAGCAAGAGGTGCATTAGCAGAATTTATGGAAGACGTAGCTCTAGCTACTGATCTAGATAAAGACACAAGTGATGAAGACAGGGTTGCATTGATGACCATTCACTTAGCTAAGGGGTTAGAATTTCCGCATGTTTTTGTTGTTGGAATGGAAGAAGACTTATTTCCTAGCGCAATGAGTATGAGTACCAGAAGCGAACTTGAAGAGGAACGTCGTTTATTTTACGTAGCTTTAACTCGTGCTGAGCATCAGGCTTATCTAACATATGCTCAATCACGTTACCGTTGGGGGAAATTAACAGATAGTGAACCCTCACGTTTTATTGAAGAAATCGATGCTCAATATTTAGAATACCTAACACCTGCGGAAAGCAATTACCGCTACAAACCAATGATTGATAGTGATATTTTTGGTGATGTCGACAAATCTAAATTAAGATTAGCAAAACCAATTGGAACAACACCACCTAAAACGACTAATAATAACGAGCCAAAACCGGATTTAAATGTCCGTAGATTGAAACCTGTTTCAAGCAATCCAAACAATGCAAGTGCCCCAAACTTATTTGATAACAAATTAACCATTGGAAACACTGTAATGCACGAACGATTTGGTAAAGGTGAAGTTGTTAACCTAGAAGGAGTAGGAGCTGACAAAAAAGCAGAAATAAAGTTTGAAGTTGGTGGAATTAAAAAATTATTATTGCGATTTGCTAAACTAGATGTAATAGGATAAAAATGTTTCAAGTTTCAGGATTCAAGCTATTATTCGGTAACTTGAATCCTGAAACAATTTAAACTTTAAACAAAACAAAAAATGGCAGAATTTATAAAAATATATCCAGACAAACCAAGTGAAGCAGCAATTGCAAAAGTGGTTAAAGTTTTAAAAAATGGAGGACTAGTTATCTATCCAACAGACACTGTTTACGGTTTAGGTTGTGATATTACAAATTCGCGCGCATTAGAACGTATTGCAAAAATTAAAGGTGTTAAACTTGAAAAAGCAAATTTCTCATTTATATGCCATGATTTAAGTAATATTTCTGATTATGTACGCCAAATCGATACATCCACTTTTAAATTACTAAAAAGAGCATTACCTGGACCGTACACTTTTATCTTACCTGGTAACAATAGTTTGCCAAAAGAATTTAAAAAGAAAACAACAGTCGGAATCCGTGTACCTGACAACTCAATAGCATTAGAAATTGTACGTCAGTTAGGAAATCCTATTGTTTCAACATCTATTCGCGATGAAGATGATGTAATCGAATATACTACTGATCCTGAACTAATTTTTGAAAAATGGCAAAATTTAGTAGATATGGTAATTGATGGAGGTTATGGTGATAACGTAGCATCGACCATAATCGATTTATCCGAAAATGAGCCAATTGTAGTAAGAGAAGGAAAAGGAAGCTTAGATATTCTATAAAAAGACATCATTTCGGCAAGGCATTTGGAGTTAATTCCTTAAATTAGAGCCATGTAACAAAATTGTCATATAAAAGTCATTACAATAATGTATTCTTAATTATATTTAATTGGTTATTAAAAAAGATTAGGGATACACAAAAGCAGGTCATTCGACCTGCTTTTTCTGTTTTTATAAATAGGTATCTCTTAGTCATATCTGTAATTTTCTTCACATACAATTATCGTAAATTTCTTAGAAGCAACCCTTCGTCTCAACTCACAAAACAAGTGACATCTTCCGTCTGGCAGAGTGGAGTCGAAGCCTAATCGAGTCGAAAATATTACACATAAAAAAAACCAGTGAAATTATTTCACTGGCTTTGATTTATTTGAAATCATAATTTTATTACGATTCTATAATATGAAAGATCAGATTATTTACCTGATTGTTTTTTCATTTCTTTTTCAACCATATCATAAAACTGGTCAATTTTAGGCATAACAACAATACGAGTTCTTCTGTTACGTGCTTTGTTTTCAGCTGTATCATTATCAACCAATGGTACATAAGAACTTCTACCAGCTGCAATTAATTTTGCAGGGTTAACTCCTAAATCATTTGTCAATACACGAACAATAGCAGTAGAACGTTTAACACTTAAGTCCCAGTTGTCTAATATTATACCATTACTTTTGTAAGGAACATTATCAGTATGTCCTTCAACCATGCACTCAAAGTCTGGTTTATCATTAACTACTTTAGCAACTTTAGCTAAAACTGTTTTAGCTTTATCAGTTACATCGTAGCTACCACTTTTAAATAATAATTTATCAGCAATAGAAATAAATACAACTCCTTTTTCTACATTAATTTCAATGTCTGGATCGTTGATTCCAACAGCTCCTTTTAAGCTAGTAACCAAAGCAAGAGTAACACTATCTTTTTTAGTTAAGGCATCTTGAAGTCTAGATATTTTTAAATCCTTTTCTTTTAAACTCTCTAAAGATTTCTCTAAGTTTTCAGCTCCTTTAGAAGTAAGCATTGTTAAATCTTTAGAACTACTAATTAAAGTCTGGTTATGTTCTTTCAAAGTAGCAACTGTCGCTGCTAAACCAGCTTTTTCTTCTAAACAAGAATTTAATTTTACAGTACAAGAATTTAATAGATCTTGAGTTTCTTTGTTTTTAGCTTCTAAATCAGCGTATTTCTTTTTAGAAACACACGAAGACAATACCATTAGTGCAGTTAAAGCGATGAATATTTTTCTCATAAAAAATAAAATTTTAGTTAGACGTATGTCTACAAAGTTAAGGGTTATTAATTTGATTATTGTTAAAGATATCTTTAAATACGCGGATTTTCTTCACATAGTACAAGAAAACGATACTTTTAACTTTATAGTATTCTTGCGTTTGAAAATTGTTTCTTTTTTTATAATACTTTGAAAAAAGACTATAAAAAGAAAAATGAGCTTTTATTATTGCCCAAGTATGATTAAACTTCCCCTGTGTTAAAAATTGTATCCCTGCGATACCATCAAGTACTAATCTAGCAAAAAGAATGCCATAAAACCCCTCTTTGGGCAAATTCTTGGTAAGCATCAACATAGAGTTTCTAAAATTCAAAAAGGTCTTTCTAGGGTTACCTTGCTGCAATGTTGCACCACCTATATGATACACAACTGATTGTGAATTGTATTTAATATCATGACCTAAATTAATTGCTCGCCAACATAAATCAATTTCTTCCTGATGTGCAAAAAAACCTTCATCAAAACCTTTTAATTCTTTATAAACAGAACTCCTTATAAAGAAACAGGCTCCTGAAGCCCAAAACAATTCAGAGCTGTCATTATATTGTCCATTATCCTTTTCGATAGTATCAAAAATACGTCCTCTACAAAACGGATATCCGTATTTATCAATAAAACCACCTGCAGCACCAGCATATTCAAAGTGAGTCTTACTTTTGAAATCTAAAATTTTTGGCTGAATAATGGCCGTCTTTGGCTCTTTTACGAAAGTGTCTAAAATCGGCTGTAACCAATTTTCAGTAACCTCTATATCTGAGTTTACTAATGCATATATTTCGGCATCAATATGTTTTAATGCTTCATTATATCCTTGAGCATATCCGTAATTACCCGTATTTACGACAATTTTCACAGTAGGAAAATGCTTTTTTACATAAGCAACAGAACTATCAGTTGAGGCATTGTCGGCTACATATATAGTTGCTTCGGGCGAAAACTGCACTACCGAAGGCAAAAATTGCTCTAATAATTTTACTCCATTCCAATTTAAAATGACAACTGCTATTTTATCCAAGTGTATTGCGTTTTATTTATTTACTGAATTATAATTGGGTAATTCTCTTAAGAATTCATATTTTTCATTTTCAAAATCCATTTGACAGAAATAGTGACTCAATCCGTTAGTAACTGTCAAATATTGTGCCTTCATAGTCATATTATATCGGGCAATCTGATCAAAAGTAGCTTGCGAAATTTTAACTTCAGGCGCTTTACATTCTACTAATATATATATAGTACCGTCTGGATTATACACTACAATATCATATCGCTTGCGTAATCCATTGACTTTTAAAACCTTCTCTACATTAATCAATGATTTAGGGTATTTCTTCTCCATTATTAAAAACTGGACCACATGTTGGCGAACCCATTCTTCAGGTGTGAGAATGATAAATTTTTTCCTGATTTCATCAAAAATAGACACTTTATTTTCGCTATTTTTGAATCGAAATATATAAGAGGGAAAATTTAATTTTTGCATAAGGCAAAAATATAAAATAGTTTCAGGTTTCGGCTTTAAAGTTTCATGTTATTGAAGCGATAATCGAAAACCTTAAACTTGAATTAAAAATTATGGATGAAGTTATAAAAATTGTTAATGATATTAAAGCTGGAAACATCAAGCCTATCTACTTCCTTATGGGAGAAGAGCCTTATTACATCGACAAATTAGCCGAATATATAGAAAAAAATATCCTCTCAGAAGAAGAAAAAGGATTTAATCAAACAGTTCTGTATGGTCGTGATGTGTCTGTAGATGATGTAGTTTCGGCTGCAAAGCGTTACCCTATGATGGCTGATCGTCAGGTTATTATTGTAAAAGAAGCTCAAGATTTATCAAGAACAATTGATAAGCTTGAAGCTTATGCTACAAACCCAATGGAAACAACAGTTTTAGTCTTTTGTTACAAATATAAGACACTCGATAAACGCAAAAAAGTAACTAAATTACTAGGTCAAAAAGGACTTGTTTACGAAAGTAAAAAACTATACGAAAATCAAGTTGGTGACTGGATTAAAAGAGTTTTATCTGGTAAAGGATATTCTATAGAACCCAAAGCAAATGCCATGCTCGTAGAATTTTTAGGAACAGATTTAAGTAAAATTAATAATGAACTTGAAAAACTACAGATAATTTTGCCAAAAGGTACTGCAATCACACCTACTCACATTGAAGAAAACATTGGCTTTAGTAAAGATTACAATGTATTTGAACTCCGCAAAGCTATTGGAGAGCGCAATCAGATAAAAGCATACAAAATTGCCGAAAACTTTGCTCACAATCCTAAAGATTACCCAATAGTTATGACAACAGGTTTAATCTTCGGTTTCTTCATACAGCTATTAAAATATCACGGATTGAAGGATAAAAACCCGAAAAATGTTGCAACAGCGATAGGCGTAAATCCTTATTTCTTAAAAGAATATGATTTGGCAATAAAAAATTACCCTATGAGAAAAGTAAGTCAGGTAGTTTCAGCATTACGCGATATTGACGTTAAAAGTAAAGGAGTGGGAGCCAATGCATTACCACAATCTGATTTATTAAAAGAAATGCTCTACAAAATATTTAATTAAGCCACTAAAATTACCGATATTTGTAAGCTTATATAATGTAAAAATAATACCGCGATTATGGGGATGAATAAAAACACAATCTTAGGATGGGCAACCTTTATAATGTTTATAATGGGTTTTCTCCTAATTGGACTTGGAATTTTTAGATATAGAGATGTTTCTGGTTGGGGATTTGCCGCAACAGGAGTAGGCTTTTTGGCCAATGCATGGGTTTTCAATGCATTAAAAGGAAGAGTTTAAATAAAAAAGTAATAAAATTTTAAAATAAATTTATAATGTCAGACGATAAGAAAGTAATTTTCTCCATGTCGAAACTGAGTAAAACATACTCAAGTAGCGACAAGCAAGTGCTAAAAAATATCTATCTAAGCTTTTTTTATGGAGCTAAAATTGGTATTTTAGGTTTAAATGGTTCAGGAAAATCTTCACTTTTGAAGATTATTGCTGGTGTTGATAAAAATTACCAAGGTGATGTAGTTTTTGCTCCAGGTTACACAGTAGGATACCTAG
Organism: Flavobacterium sp. EDS; assembly: GCF_020991525.1. Lineage (NCBI taxonomy): Bacteria > Pseudomonadati > Bacteroidota > Flavobacteriia > Flavobacteriales > Flavobacteriaceae > Flavobacterium > Flavobacterium sp. EDS. The sequence continues at coordinate 98,156 of NZ_JAJMOZ010000011.1, read as the reverse complement.
AACAAGAACCACAATTAGACGATGAAAAAACAGTAATTGAAATTGTTCGTGAAGGAGTTGCCGAAACAATGGCAGTTCTAGAAGAATATAATAAAATCAACGATTTATTTGGTCTTCCTGAAAACTATGAAGATGCTGATAAAATGGATAAGTTGATGGATCGTCAAGCTGCTTTGCAAGATAAAATTGATGCATTGGGAGCTTGGGAAATCGATACTAAATTAGAAATCGCAATGGATGCGCTACGTACTCCAGACGGAGATACTCCTATCAAAAACCTTTCAGGAGGAGAGCGTCGTCGTGTAGCATTATGTCGTTTATTATTACAACAACCTGATGTATTGTTACTTGATGAGCCTACCAACCACTTAGATGCTGAGTCGGTACTTTGGTTAGAGCAACATTTAGCACAATATGCAGGAACTGTAATTGCTGTAACGCACGATAGATATTTCCTTGATAATGTTGCAGGTTGGATTTTAGAATTAGATAGAGGTGAAGGTATTCCTTGGAAAGGGAATTATTCTTCTTGGCTAGATCAAAAATCAAGCAGAATGGCACTTGAAGAAAAAGTGGCTTCAAAACGTCGTAAAAACTTAGAGCGTGAACTTGACTGGGTTCGTCAGGGAGCAAAAGGGCGTCAGACAAAACAAAAAGCGCGTTTACAGAATTACGATAAATTATTAAACGAAGATCAAAAACAACTAGATGAAAATCTAGAAATCTATATCCCGAACGGTCCACGTTTAGGAACAAATGTTATCGAGGCTAAAAATGTAGCTAAAGCATTTGGAGACAAATTGTTGTATGATAATTTGAATTTCACTTTACCACAAGCTGGAATTGTTGGAGTTATCGGACCAAACGGTGCTGGTAAATCGACTATTTTCAGAATGATTATGGGAGAAGAACAACCAGATAGCGGTGAATTTGCAATAGGTGAAACTGTAAAAATTGCTTATGTAGATCAAGCGCACTCTAATATTGATCCTAACAAATCGATCTGGGAAAATTTCTGTGATGGTCAGGAATTAATCATGATGGGTGGCCGCCAGGTAAACTCTCGTGCTTACCTAAGTCGTTTTAACTTTGGCGGAAGCGATCAAAACAAAAAAGTTTCAACATTATCAGGTGGTGAACGTAACCGTTTGCACTTAGCAATGACACTAAAAGAAGAAGGAAACGTACTTTTACTAGATGAGCCTACGAATGACTTAGATGTAAATACACTTCGTGCATTAGAGGAAGGTTTAGAGAATTTTGCTGGTTGTGCTGTAGTTATTTCTCACGACAGATGGTTCCTTGATAGAATTTGTACGCATATTTTAGCTTTCGAAGGAAATTCAGAAGTTTACTATTTTGAAGGAGGATTCTCAGAATACGAAGAAAACAAGAAAAAACGTTTAGGGGGAGATTTAACTCCAAAACGTTTGAAATACAGAAAATTAATAAGAAACTAGTATTCTTATGATTTCTAAAAAAGCCTCAAATTTAATTATTTGAGGCTTTTTTTATATAATAAACTTAGTGTGTGTTTTTTTTAGAAGCTAATTCCTGCTGTCTGCTATATCTTTTTATTTTTAAAGAAAAAACAAAAAGGATGCCGCGACCATCAGGGCTAGAATAGTAATTTACAAAAAAACTCATTTTTATCATCCCAAGAAACAAGGGATCTCCGCAAGAAACTCTGTAAATTAAATTGCCAATCTTTGTCGAGCTACTAATAGAGATCCCTCGTTCCTCGGGATGACAATATTATGTAAAACTTAGAATTTACAAAAACTTTGCCTTTAATTCAAGAGTAGGTATCATACATCTTTCTTTTTTGCCATACCATTTGTATCTATTCTTGGCAATATAATTATATAACGGATCCCTTAAAAAAACAGGAATTATTTTAAAAACAGAAAACCAACTCCAAAAAATTCCAAGATTTTCAGCTATTGCAATTGCTGCTCCAGACTTGTAATAATAAGCTATTCCTGGTTCATAAAATATAATGCTATCAACTTTAGCAATATCAACTCCTATATGATTACAAATTTCTTTACCTATTTCAGATTGCAAAGCTGCAAAACGAAAAATATCTTTTTTATCATGTTTGATAATAAACTGCACAGCCGAATCACATAAATTACAAACTCCATCAAAGAGAATTATTTTTTTGTTCTCAGCATTCTTTGCAAGAAACGAAGCAATGCCATCTTGTGTATTCATTTTTTTTAAGTTTACAATTTCAAAAAACTTTGTCAGGTTTAAAGCTTTAACAAAACCACTTTATACAGTTTATCTAGTTAAAAATATCAACCCATATACTATTAATTAATTCTATCAATATTGATAATTCTATAAATTTATTAAATAAAAAACAAGCTTCACAAATAACTTTTAAGGCGTTTTAAAAAAATCACCATCTATTTAATCGTATTTTTAAAAACAATTTCTTAAATCGCTTTATTTGATTTTTAACTCAAAAATCATGTTTTTAAAGACGGAAAATTGCATCCAAAAATTAAAACTTATTTTTTTCCAGCTTCTACAAATTCTAATTCGTCTAAATTTACTTTCGAAGTAAAAATGCCATAATTTACAGTTGCTTTATTTTTTTCAATAGAATCAATACTTCCTACAGATCTTCCATCAATCATTCGAACTCGATCACCAATTTTTAAAGTAACTTTAGGTTTTTCGACAACAGCTTTTAATTTTTTCTCTTTTTTCTCTTTTCGAATTTCTTCTACCTGAACAGTAACTTCGGCAATAACTTCTTTTTTCTTTTCGACTATTGCTTTTGCTTCTTTTGGAGTTGCTTTTTTACGTTTGGAATTTTCAATTTCAACAATCTTCAAAAATTCTCCTATCAATTCTTTTTTATTTTTATTATTGAAATACTTCTCAGAGATATCTTCAATTTTTTGTCCAATATAAATTGTCTTCTGATTACTATCATATAATTCCTGATAGCTTTCTAGTTTTTGTTTTATCTTGACATTTATATTTTCCATTTTATTACTTTCGGCACGCGCTCTAGTTTCTTCCTCTTTTAAGTTCAAAGAAGTTTTTTCTAATTTAGAACGCTCTTTTTGTAAAGTAGCAATAGTTTTATCAAAACGAACTTTTCCAATTTCAATTTTCTTTTTTGCACGATTAATTAAACCATATGGAATTCCATTTTTTAATGCAACTTCAAACGTGAATGAACTTCCAGCCTGACCAAGAACTAATTTATACATTGGTTCCAAAGATTTTTCATCGAAAAGCATATTTGCATTTGTAGCATAAGGCAGTTCATTTGCTAAAATCTTAAGATTAGAATAGTGTGTCGTTATAATTCCGAAAGCTTCTCGATGATAAAATTCTTCCAAGAAAATTTCAGCCAAAGCTCCACCTAATTCAGGATCTGAGCCCGTTCCAAATTCATCAATCAAAAACATTGTTTTGCGATTGCACTTCTTAAGGAAATAATTCATGTTTTTCAACCTATAACTATAGGTACTCAAATGATTCTCAATAGATTGATTATCACCAATATCTGTCAAAATTCTATCAAACAAAAAAGTTTCACTACGTTCATGTACAGGAATCAACATTCCTGATTGCAACATTAATTGTAATAATCCCACCGTTTTAAGAGAAATAGTTTTACCTCCTGCGTTTGGTCCAGATATAACAATAATTCTATTATCTTGCTTTAATTCAATAGTTTGCGGATGCGTAATCTCGTTCTTTTGCTTATTATTTAAGTATAAAATTGGATGAAAAGCATCTCTAAAATACAAGCGACGTTCTTCAGTAATTGTTGGCAAAATACCATTTATCTTATTAGCATATTTTGCTTTGGCGGCAATAACATCTATATCACTTAAAAAAGCTTGATATTCAATCAGCAAAGATAAATAAGGGCGAATAGCATTTGACAATTGTTTTAAAATACGCGTGACTTCTTCTTTTTCCTCATATTCTAAATTACTTAGTTCTCTAGAATATTGTAGAGTTGTCTCAGGTTCAATATAAGCAATACTACCCGTTTTAGAACTTCCTAAAATAGAGCCCTTTACCTTACGGCGATACATTGCAAGAACTGCTAAAACTCGACGGTTTTGTACAAAGCTTTCTTTAATATCATCCAAATAACCTAAACTATTATATTGTGTCAAAGCTACACCAAAACTTTGATTTACTTTTCCTCGAACCAAATTCATATCACGACGTATATTGGCAAGTTCAGGAGAAGCATTATCTTTTATCTCTCCATATTTATCTACAACAACATCTATTTGCGAAATGATATCTTTAGTAAATTCAACTTGCGAAGCTCTAATATTTAGATTAGGATAATAATCATCGAATTTTTTTAAAAAATTCAATAAAAAATTAACTGTAGATGATAAGGTTGCAATTTTTCTAAAACTTCCAACTTCAAGAAAACTATCTTCAATTGCTAAAAATTTTATCTCATAACTAATTGCATCGAAGCCATGATTTGGAATTGCATTATTATTTTGGAAAGACGAAACATACTCAGATGTTTGCATTAATGCTTGCATCAAAGTTTCTTTATCTCTAAATGGTGTTATTTCTAAAGCTTTTTGTTTGCCTATATCAGTATTACAAATATCCGAAATAGTCTCGAGTACTGTAGGAAATTGTAAATCTTGTAATGTTTTATCAGTAATAGATATCATATTATAACGTAAGTTGTAAAGTTTCAAAGTTACAAAGTTTTAAAACTAAATAGTAGTATTAATTGGTACTTTGCAAAAAACTTTGCGTAATTTGTAGTAAAATTTATTGAAATGAAAATTAACCTCAATCCAGATTGGCAAACCATATTATCAAAAGAAATAGCAAAGCTTTACTTTAATGATTTAATGACAAATGTAGAAGAAGAATATAAAAATAATGTTTGCTTCCCACCAATTGATTTAATTTTCTCTGCACTTAACCATTGTACATTTCAAGATATAAAAGTGGTCATCATCGGACAAGATCCATATCATGGAGTAGGTGAGGCAAATGGTTTAAGTTTTTCTGTGAATGACAATATAAAAATACCTCCTTCGCTACGAAATATTTACAGAGAATTAAATACTGATTTTGATTCGGTATTTATGCCCACTTCTGGCAATTTAGAATCTTGGGCAAAACAAGGCGTCTTACTTTTAAATGCTTCATTAACTGTTCGAAAAGATACACCAAATAGTCATAAACATCTAAAATGGAATTTATTTACAGATGCAGTAATTCAAGCCATATCAGATAAAAAAGAAAATGTAGTTTTCTTATTATGGGGAGCATTTGCACAAAAAAAAGGACGAAAAATAGATACTACAAAACATTTAGTTCTTGAGTCTGGACATCCATCGCCTATGAGTGCCAATCAAGGGAAGTGGTTTGGAAACAAACATTTTAGTAAAACAAATGTTTTTCTGAAATCAAAAGAAATTCCCGAAATCAAATGGCTCTAATCAGCTTGTTTTTTTTCTATAGATTCTAGAACAGCTTTTCCAGGATAATTAATTACTTTAAGTATTACTTTTTGGTTCTTTAAAGTCTTACCTTCAATAACATATAATTTTCCTTTTTTATATTCTGTATTGCTTTTATCAAAATCAACATCACCAAATTGCAATGTATTTTTAATATCTGAAGTATCTATCCATTTTTCTGCTAAAACTTTAGAAGCTTCGTCTGAATAATGGAATGGTTTATTTCTTAAATCATTTAAAACTCTTGCATTTGGAAAATAATTACAACGTGTATCTTTTCCACTAAATACAAGACCTACAAAGAAACATCCAATAACCAAACCAACTAAATAATAAGCAAAACGATGTGTAAATTTCATGAATTCTATTTTTGGCAAAGGTACGCTAAAGATGCTTTAGAAAACAAGTAAATTAATATCATTATCAGGTAAATCAAACCATTCGCCAATGGCTTTATTAGTTAAAATTCCATGATAAACATAAACTCCGTTTTTCAACCCTTTATTACATCTTATAGCGCTTTCAATTCCACCATCTTCCGCAATTTGCAATAAATAAGGTGTAATAATGTTACTTATTGAAAGTGAAGCAGTTTTAGAATATCGTGATGGAATATTAGGAACACAATAATGTAAAACATTACTTTTTATAAAGGTAGGTTTTTCATGTGTGGTTACTTCTGAAGTTTCAAAACAACCACCAGTATCAATACTTACATCTACAATTACAGCACCTTTTTTCATATGCTCAACCATCGTTTCAGTAACAACAATCGGACAACGTTCTTTTCCACGCATAGCTCCAATTGCAACATCGCAACGTCTTAATGCTTTTAACAACGCTTTTGGTTGTATGGTTGATGTAAAAACACGTTGATTTAGATTATTTTGCAAACGGCGCAATTTAGTAATCGAATTGTCAAAAACCTTAACTGTAGCTCCAAGACCAATTGCCGTTTTTGCAGCAAATTCACCAACCGTTCCTGCTCCTAAAATTACAACATCAGTAGGAGGAACACCTGTAATATTACCAAATAGCAACCCTTTTCCAATTTCATCGGTAATCATCAATTCGGCTGCAATTAATATAGATGCCGTTCCTGCAATTTCACTTAATGATTTCACAGCAGGATAAGATCCGTCTTCGTCTTTTATATATTCAAATGCTAATGCAGTAATTTTTTTATGTGCTAAAGCTTCAAAATAAGTTTTTTTCTTTGTTTTTAATTGAATCGCAGAAATCAAAATTGTTTCCGGATTCATCATTTTAATCTCATTAATCGTCGGAGGCTCAACCTTTAATAACATTGGACAGCCAAAAACTCGTTTAGTATCTTTTGTCACTTCTGCTCCAGCATCACTGTATTCTTTGTCTGTATAACTTGAACTTTCGCCAGCACCAGATTCTATCATAACTCTATGTCCCTGATAAGTAAGTGAATTTACTGCATCTGGTGTTAAACAAATACGACGTTCCTGATAACTTGTTTCCTTAGGAATCCCAATAAAAAGTTCTCTTTTATATCTGCCAATTTCAAGTTTTTCTTCTTGAGGCAACAATTCTTGTTTCGTAAATGGAGTTATCGTTATTGACATTGTCTATGCAAAATTAAGAGTACAAATTACGTAAAAAGTTTTTAATAAAACAGTATTCCCAAGGCTAATACGCTTTACTTCAAGAAGTATAAATTCAGTTTAGAATAAAATTAAACTAATTTTAATAAACGCTTCCCGTCAGGTAATAATTCAATTGTAATAACAGAATGTTCATTTGGAATTAAACTTGGAATTTTCTCGGACCATTCTATAAAACACCAATTTCCTGAATATAAATAATCATCAACTCCCATATCCAAAGCCTCTGTTTCATGATTTAATCTATAAAAATCAAAATGATAAACCGTCTGATTGTCATTTGTATGATATTCATTAACTAAAGAAAAAGTAGGACTGCTTGTAGCATCCTCAATCCCTAGACTTTTACATAACTGCTTAATTAGCGTAGTTTTACCAGCACCCATTTCTCCATTAAAAAGGAGAATTTTATTAGGGTTTTGAGCTAAAATTTGTTTTGCAACTTCCTGAATTTGATCCAACGAAAAAGTAACTTCCATTTTGATTTTTATAATATTTTTAAACTTAATTGATTCTACCACTATAGCAAGGAGCAATCAAATACTCCTTATCTTATTTAGGATTAAATATCAAGAATGGAATAATCATTTCTTCTAATGAAATTCCACCATGTTGATAGGTGTTTTTATAATAACTCACATAATGATTGTAATTATTTACGTAGGCCAAAAACAAATCATTTTTTGCAAAAATAAACGAACTGCTCATATTTATGGCAGGTAATCCTATTTTTTTTGGTTCTTTTACAACATACACATCTTTATGCTCATAGGTCAAACTACGTCCTGTTTTGTATCGAAGATTTAAACTTGTATTTTTATCTCCCACCACTTTTGATGGATTTTTCACATTGATTGTACCATGATCTGTAGTAAGAATTAACTTAAATCCTAAGTGCTGAGCCTGTTGTATAATTTCTAACAGTGGAGAATTTTTGAACCAACTTAATGTTAGTGATCGGTACGCTTTATCATCAGAAGCTAATTCTTTAACAACATCCAATTCTGTTTTAGCATGCGACAACATATCAACAAAATTATAAACTACCGTAACAAGGTCATTATTTTTTAGCGCCTTGAAATTTTCAGCCAGTTTTTTTCCACTTGCCAAATTGGTAATTTTAAAATAATCTTCTTTAATATTTAATCCCAAGCGTTTTAATTGTGCACTTAAAAACTCCGCTTCATATAAATTTTTCCCACCATCTTCAACATCATTTTTCCAATACTCAGGAAATTGTTTTTCCATTTCTATAGGTAACAAGCCAGAAAATATTGCATTCCTCGCATATTGTGTTGCTGTTGGAAGTATAGAGAAATAAGGAACTTCTTTTTCTAGCTTATAATAATTTCCTACTACTTTCTCAAATGATTTCCATTGATCATATCGCAAATTATCTATTACTACAAACAAAATTGGCTTGTCTTTCTTCTTAATTTCCGGAACCACTAATTCTTTAAATAAAGTATGTGATTGAATTGGTTTATCTGCCTTTGGTGCAAACCAATCTTCGTAATTACGCTCTATGTATTTACCAAATTGTGAGTTAGCTTCAACTTTTTGAGACTCCAAAATTTGAATCATTCCTTGATCATTAATATTCTCAAGTTCTAATTCCCAAAACACAAGTTTTTTATACAATTCAATCCAATCTTCATAAGAATTTACCATTGCCATTTCCATAGCTATTTTTCGGAATTCCTTTTGATAATCTAATGTCGTTTTTTCAGAAATTAATCTTGAGTGATCCAGATTTTTCTTTAAACTTAATAAAATCTGATTCGGATTTACTGGTTTTATTAGGTAATCTGCTATTTTAGAACCGATAGCCTCCTCCATGATATACTCTTCTTCACTTTTGGTAATCATAATCATCGGAATGGTTGATTTTTTTTCTTTCATTTCTGAAAGTGTTTCTAATCCGCTCATTCCTGGCATATTTTCATCAAGAAAAACGATATCAAAATTGTCTTCTTCAAAAATTGCAATTGCATCTAGACCATTATTACAAGTCGTTACTGCATAATTTTTTTTCTCCAGAAATAGTATGTGTGGCTTTAATAAGTCGATTTCATCATCAACCCAAAGTATTTTTATCTTATCCATAATTATATAGCTTGTCAAAAGTGTTAAATCTAAGTGGCAATTTACTTCTTTTTAAAACGGCTATTTATTAATATTATGATAATTTTTAGTATAAAAAACAAAACCACTGAATATAAAAATACTCAGTGGTTTAAATATAAAAATTAATAAGTAACCTAACTAACTATGAAATCTTACTGCCATCCACCACCAAGGGCTCTGTATAGTTGGATAATAGCGTTGTATTGTGAAAATTTATTATCTATTAAAGTTAATTCTACATTTAACGCATTGTCTTTTGCAGTAAGAACTTCTAAATAATTCACTAAACCGTATTTTAATAATTCATCTGAATAATCTGTAGCCACTTTTAATGCATCTACTTGCTTCTGACGAATTACAATTTTTTTGGTTTCGTTGTTATACTGTGCTAATGCATCTGAAACTTCTTTTCCCGCATTTAACAATGATTGCTCAAATTGTATGTATGCTTTTTCTTGATTTGCTTTAGCTATTTCTAAATTTGTTTTATTCAAACGTTGATTAAAAATTGGCTGTGTTAATCCTGTTACAATATTAGCAAAAAATGAATTTGAACTAAACCACTCTTTAAGATCTATACTTTGTAATCCACCTGTAGCAGTAATTTTAAATGTTGGATAGAAATTACTTCTTGCCACATTAGTTCTTTCAAAATTTGAAATCAAATTATACTCAGCCGCAATTACATCAGGTCTGTTTCTTAATAAAGTAGCAGGTACTCCAAGTGTAATTTCTGGTTGCATTTTTTGAACCTCAAAACTACTTCTCTCTACTTTAGTAGGTGCTACTCCTAAAAGAATACTCATTTTGTTTTCAAAAAGTATCGTACTTACTTTTAAGTCAGCGATGATAATTTCTGTAGCATATTTTTGAGCTTCTGTTTGTTTAACTCCAACTTCAGTTACATTTCCTGCATCTTTTAAAGCAATAATCGTTTCAACACTTTCAATTCTGTTGATCAAAGTCTCTTCTGATAATTTAATTTGCTCATCTATTGCAATCAACTGATAATACGTTGCGGCAATATCTGCAATTAACTGTGTTTTTACAGCTTGATTTGCAGCAGTAGTTTGTAAATAAGCAGCATTTGTTGCACGTTTATTACTTCTTATTTTTCCCCAAATATCAGCTTCCCAACCTAATGTTCCAGCAACTTGATATTGATCAGTACTGCGATTTTGAAGTAAAGCTCCAAACTGACTGTTTTTTGATAACTGCTGATGTGTCCAATCTGTACCAACAGAAAGAGTAGGGAAGTACCCTGCTTTTCCTTGTTTCATTGATGCTTCAGCAGCAGCAATATTTTGCATTGCAATTCGAATATCTAAGTTATTTTCCAATCCTTTTCTGATATAACCTTGCAAAATAGGATCAGTGAAAACTTTATCCCAAGACAGATTTGCCATAGAAGTACTGTCTTTAGAAACCACTTCGGTTCTATATAAGTTCTCCGTTTTAATATCCTTAGGTCTTTCGTAATCTTTTGCAACGAAGCAGGATTGCATAACTGTTGCCGTGAAGGCAACAGTTACTATTTTATATACATTATTTTTCATTTTCTTCGTCTAAAAGTGTAACATCTGATTGTTGCTCTGTAAATGGTTTCCCAGAGATTCTTTCTTGTAAGCTTTGGAAAATAATAAACAAAATCGGAATAACAAATACTCCAAAGATTGTTCCTATTAACATTCCACCAACAGCTCCCATACCAATTGAACGGTTACCTACAGCTCCAACTCCAGAAGAAAAAGCCAAAGGCATTAAACCAAAGATAAAAGCAAGGGAGGTCATTAAAATAGGACGTAAACGTGCTTTTGCACCTTCTATCGCAGCCTCTGTCAAGTCCATTCCGTGTCGTCGCCTTTGTATAGCAAACTCAACTATCAGAATGGCATTTTTGGCCAGTAGTCCTATAAGCATTATCAGGGCTACCTGGAAATAAATGTTGTTTTCTAATCCAGCTAGTTTCACAAAACCAATAGCTCCAGCAATACCTACAGGTAATGAAAGCAATACTGACAATGGTACTAAATAACTTTCGTATTGTGCACTTAATAAGAAATATACAAATATCAAACTCAACAAGAATACACCTGCGGCCTGACTACCTGCAAGAATCTCTTCACGTGTCATTCCAGAGAATTCGTAAGTATAGGTTTTAGGTAAATGCTGTGCTGCTACTTCCTGAACTGCTTTAATTGCATCTCCAGAACTATACCCAGGTTTTGCTTTACCATTTACGTTTACAGCTTTTAACAAGTTGAAACGGGCAACAGCTTCTGGTCCATAAATTCTTTTAAAATCAACAAACTGATTTATAGCTACTTGTTTTCCTGCAGCATTCTTAACATAAATAGTATTAATTGATTCAAGAGTTGCTCTTTCAGAAGGTTTTGCTTGAATCATTACACGATATTGTTTACCAAATTTATTAAAATCTGTAGTATACAATCCTCCATAATACCCTTGCATGGTATTAAAAATTTCTGAAACAGAAACTCCTGCATTTTTAGCTCTTTCTACATTAATATCCATTTGATATTGTGGAAAGTTAGGGTTAAAGTTTGTAATAGCATATTGAATTTCAGGTCTTTTCATTAATTCACCTAAGAACTCATTACTTACTTTACTTACTGTTGCCCAATCATCATCACCTTTATCTTGAATTTTTAACTCAAAACCGTCTGCAGATCCAAAACCTTGTACACTCGGAGGTGTAAAAAATAATGCTTTGGCATCTTTAAAATGTGCCGTTCTTCCAAATAGCTCACCAACTACAGCATCTACAGATTGATTGGCTTCCTTACGGTGTTCCCAGTCTTTTAATTTAATTACAGAAAAGGCATAAGACCCACCATTCACACTATTTAACAAACTAAAACCAACAACACTCATTCGTGATTCAACAATGTCCATTGAAGCCAAAATAGAATCCAATTCATTAACTGCCTTTTGAGTTTTCTCGATTGTTGTTCCTGGAGGAAGTGTTAAATCAGCAAAAATAATTCCTCTATCCTCATTAGGAATAAATCCTGAAGGTGTAGTTTGGAACAAAATGATAGTAATAGCACAGAATGCTATCAATCCTGATATTGCAACCCATTTCCTTCTTGCTAAGAACCCTAAAGACTTAACATATTTATTATTCATTCTATCAAAACTAGTATTGAAAGCAATGAAGAATCTATCTTTGAAATTTTTATCATGATGCTCTGATGCTTCGTGAGGCTTTAAGAATAGCGCACATAAGGCTGGACTTAAAGTCAATGCATTAATAGCCGAAATCAAAATCGCAATTGCCAATGTAATAGCAAACTGTTGATAAAAAACACCTGACGGTCCACTTAAGAACGATACTGGTATAAACACCGCAGACATTACTAATGTGATAGATATAATAGCTCCTGTAATTTCGCTCATTGCAGAAATAGTAGCTTCTTTTGCAGATTTCACTCCTTCATCTAACTTAGCATGCACAGCCTCGACGACGACAATTGCATCATCGACCACAATACCAATAGCTAGAATCATTGCAAACAATGTTAACATATTGATAGAGAATCCAAATACCTGCAGGAAGAAAAATGTTCCAACAATTGCTACAGGAACTGCTATTGCAGGAATTAACGTAGAACGGAAATCCTGTAGGAATAAAAACACTACTATAAATACCAATATAAAAGCTTCAATCAATGTTGAGATTACTTTTTCTATCGATGCATCAAGGAACGTTTTTGTATTATAAGGAATTACGTAATCTACACCTTTTGGAAAATCTGGTTTAGAAACCTCCAAAATATTCATAACTTCGGTAATAATATCTTGCGCATTAGATCCTGAAGTTTGGAATATACCAACAGCAACACCTTGTTTACCCATTGCTATATTCTTGTTCCCATAATTAAAAGCACCCAACTCAACAGTTGCAACATCTTTTAAATGAACGAAATTTCCATTACCTGTAGCTTTAATTACAATATCTTCGTAGTCTTTAATTTCTGAAAGACGTCCTTTATATTTAATTACATATTCGTAAATTCCGTCAGCATTTTCTCCAAATTTACCTGGAGCAGCTTCTACGTTTTGCTCTTGCAATGCTGCCTGAATATCTTTTGGTGATATTTCGTAAGCAGCCATTTTTTCTGGATTAATCCAGATTCTCATAGAGTAATCTTTCGCTCCAAAAACATTTACTTGTCCTACACCTTTAACACGCTGTAATTTTGGTACAAGGTTAATTTTGGCATAATTCTGAATATAAGTTTCATCAAAATCTTTGTTGTTCGAATACAACGCAAAGAACATCAAAGCACTCGTCTGACTTTTTAGTGTCGTAACCCCAGTCTGTACAACTGCTTGTGGCAATTTACTGGTAGCACGAGAAACTCTATTTTGAACGTTTACCGCAGCAATATCTGGGTCAACTCCAAGTTCGAAATAAACAGATATTTTCGCAGAACCATCATTCGCTGCAGAAGAGGTCATGTATGTCATTCCTTCCACACCATTTATTTCTTCTTCTAGAGGAATAACAACACTATTTAATACTGTTTCAGCATTTGCACCTGTATATGTTGCAGTTACCTGAACAGTTGGAGGGGCTATTTCGGGGTATTGCTCTACTGGTAATGACATCAGTCCTAAAACACCTAGTATGGTGATTAAGATAGATATTACCGTCGAGAGAACTGGTCTTTCTATAAACGTCTTTAACATCTTGTATATTATTTTTTAGCTGTAGTATTTTTTGTTTCTGCTGTTTCAACAGCTGGATCTTTAACAGGCTGTGGTGTAATTTCCATATCATCTTTTAATTTAGATGCTCCTTCTACAACTACAACGTCACCATCTTTTAACCCGCTTGTAACAATAAAGTCTAAACCTGAAGTTCCGTTTGTTTCAACAATTGTAGATTTTACTTTGTTTCCTTTTTCAACAACATAAAGTGTTTGTTTTCCTTGCACTTCGAAAATTGCATTTTGAGGAACCAACATTACATTTTTTTGTTCGATAGGCAAACGAATAATTCCAGTACTACCACTTCTTAGGATACCTTGAGGATTATTAAAGTCTGCTCTAAATTGTGTATTTCCTGTTGCTGGATCTACTAAACCATTCATTGTAGCGATTTTTCCTTTTTGGTCGTATTCTGTGTTATCTACTAAAATCAATGAAACTGGTGGTGCAGCTTTCAATTTTTCTGCTGTAGTTGCTCCTTTAAATGTTTTATTAAAGAATAACAATTGTTTTTCATTCATTGAGAAATAAGCACGTACGATTTTTGTATCAGATACAGTTGTCAAAGGCACTTCACTAGTAGCGCTAACTAAGCTTCCTTCTCTAAAAGGTAAACCTCCAATTACTCCACTTACAGGAGAAACGATTGTTCCGTACCCAATATTTGCAGCAATACTACCGTAAGTACTTTTTGCTTGTGCTAGTTTGGCTTTAGCAGTTTCTAATTGAACAACACTAATAATTTTTCTGTCAACTAGTGGTTTTAATCTGTCAACTTCAACTTGTGCAGCCTGAACTGAAGCTTTAGCGGCAGATGCATCTTGATTTAAAGTTTGTGTTTCAAGTTTAAAAAGTAATTGTCCTTTTTTAACAACCTGACCTTCATCAACATAAATTTTTTGAATATACCCATTCACTTTTGGGCGGATTTCAACATTATGCTGTCCTTCGAGATTTGCACTATACTCTTGATATACTACAGCATCTTGTACTGAAATTGTTCTAACTGGGAACGGAGCTGGACCTTGTGGCGGAGCTTGTTCTTCCTTTTTTTTACATGACGCAAAAACCAGCATTATAGCTATTAGGGAGAATGTGATATTCTTCATTTGAATTTAAATTTGATTTATGATTTATTATTAACTTTTTCTATTTCTACGAATTCTGAGATTGTTTCCTGCAACAATTCTTCAACTTTTTTAACGTGACTTTTATATGCTTTCGCATGCTCTAGATTAATTCTTTCTTCTGGACTATCCATTGTTTTTTCTCTATAAGTAATCATTTTATCAATTATTCTTTTTTCGATTTCTATTATTTTTAAATAATTTGCAAATCGTTCACTGAAAGGGGATGGTCTGAAATATTTTTTTCGATCACCATGCAAAGTGTAATAATCAATCTTTCCCATTTTTAATAGAAAATTTAAGTTTGTTGATACTGTACTTTTACTGGCGCCGACTTTTTCGACTATTTGTTCGAAAGTCAAACCTGCTTTACAGGCTTCAACTATTAATAGTCCTAAAATTCTTGAGCAAAGTGGTGGCAAATGATACACTGATTCGAAATGATTACCGAATAACTCTATAAGCTCTTCTTTTTCCTTGTGTATACTAGTTTCCATAATTTTTTTGACAAAGATAAAATTGGTTCGCAATTTACCGAACTAAACGAACTTAAATTTGTGTTAATTATTTGTTACCTAAAAAAAGCGTAATATTGCCTTTTCGTTGTACTAATTTAAAGAATTATGATAACATTTCATCATAAAAGTTTATTTGTTTGCTTTTTTGCTCACAATGTAAAACAGAATAAGTCTATAATTAGTTATATTTGTTGACCTAAAAAAGAACCAAATAGTGAATATTATCAATAAGCTGAAAATTTTCAATGATCCCATTTACGGCTTCATTTCCATTCCAAATGCTTTAATATATGATTTAATTGAGCATTCCTATTTTCAGCGTTTACGCCGAATTTCACAAATGGGACTGTCTTATTTGGTATATCCTGGAGCAAATCATACTCGTTTTCATCATGCCTTAGGCTGTATGCATTTAATGCAAAAAGCAATTGAAACATTGCGCTTCAAGGAAGTAATAATTTCTACAGAAGAAGAAAACGCACTATACGTAGCTATTTTATTACATGACATTGGACATGGGCCATTTTCTCATGCTATGGAGAGAAGTATTGTTGAGGATGTAAATCACGAAGCTATTTCGTTACTATTTATGAATCAATTAAATATTGAATTTAACGGTAAGTTAAGTCTTGCCATTCAGATATTTAAGGGAGATTACCACCGAAAATTTATGTTACAATTAATATCTAGTCAATTAGATATGGACCGTATGGATTATCTTAAACGTGATAGTTTTTATAGTGGTGTAGCGGAAGGAAATGTCAATTCTGAACGCTTAATTCAGATGATGAACGTTGTAAATGATGTTTTGGTTATTGAAGAAAAAGGAATTTACTCTGTTGAAAAGTTTTTACTTTCTCGAAGATTAATGTATTGGCAAGCCTATTTACATAAAACGAGTTTGGTTGCAGAGCTTATTTTGACGAAAGTATTAAAAAGAGCAAAAGAATTAACAATAAAAGGAATTCACCTTCCTTGTAGCGAACCTTTGTTATTTTTTATGCAAAACAAGATTACTTTAGAAAATTTCACTCCTGAAACATTGGATTTATTTTCTCAATTGGATGATTTCGATATAATAGGAGCTTTAAAATCTTGGCAAAAACATGATGATTTTATACTTTCTACCTTAAGTAAAATGATAGTAAACAGAGATTTATTAAAAATAAAGCTAACAAGCGAAAAAGTTTCACTAGAGGAATTACAAAGTCTAAAAGAACGATTTGCTGCTCAAAACAACATCTCAGCAATTGACGCTAGTTATTTTATATATAGAGGAAAAATAAAAAATCAAGCTTACAGTAAAGAAGCCGAACCTATACGAATATTAAAAAAAGATAAGACAATTGAGGACGTTGTAGAAGCCTCAGACCAGCTGAATTTGAAATCGTTATCTAAATTGGTAACAAAGTATTACATCTGCTTTCCAAAACAACTGATCTAAAATTAACATTTAAAACCTATTTTTTTATATTTTTGTCGCAATGAAATTTACAGCAGAACAAATAGCAGAAATTTTAGGAGGAGAGGTTGTTGGGAATCCCAATGCAGAAGTTTCTCGCTTATCTAAAATCGAAGAAGGTACAGAAGGCTCTCTTACTTTCTTGGCTAACCCTAAATATATCAATTATATATATTCGACAAAAGCCTCAGTAACAATCGTTAATGACACTTTTGTGCCCGAAACAGAAATTAGCACAACATTAATTAAAGTTGACGATGCTTATGCTTCGTTTTCAAAATTATTAGAGTTTTATAATCAAGTAAAATTGAATAAAAACGGAATTGAGCCACAATCTTTCTTATCTGAAAGTGTTAAATATGGAGAAAATCTATATTTAGGAAGCTTTAGTTATGTGGGGCAAAACGTAGTTTTAGGTAACGATGTCAAAATTTATCCTAACTCTTTTATCGGTGACAATGTTGTTATTGGCAATAATGTCCATATTTTTGCAGGCGCCAAAATTTATTCTGAAACAATAATTGGAAACAATTGCACAATTCATTCGGGAACAATTATTGGTGCTGACGGATTTGGTTTTGTACCAAACGAAGAAGGAATTTATAGTAAAGTTCCACAAATTGGAAATGTAATTATAGAAGATAACGTCGATATTGGAGCAAATACAACTATAGATAGAGCTACTTTAGGATCAACAATTATCCGAAAAGGAGTAAAGTTAGACAATCAAATACAAATTGCTCATAATGTAGAAATTGGTGAAAACACCGTAATTGCTGCTCAATCTGGAGTTGCTGGCTCTACAAAAATTGGTAAAAATGCTATGATTGGTGGACAAGTGGGAATAGCAGGACATTTAACTATTGGAAACAATGTTAGATTGCAAGCCCAATCTGGAGTTGCCAGAAACATTAAAGACGACGAAATATTACAAGGAACACCTTCACTTGGATATACAGATTTCAATAAATCGTATGTACATTTTAAGAATTTGCCTAAAATCGTTGCTGAACTAGAAGAATTAAAAAAACAAATATTAAACCAAAAAAATGGAAATAATGGTTAAACAGAAGACCATCAAGGAGGAAATTTCACTAACAGGAGTTGGACTACACACTGGTAAAGAAGTAACAATGACTTTTAAGCCTGCTCCAATAAATAATGGATTTACTTTTGTGAGAGTTGATTTGCAAGGTCACCCAATTATTGAGGCTGATGCTAATTATGTAGTAAATACACAAAGAGGTACAAATTTAGAAAAACTAGGTGTTAAAATTCAAACACCAGAGCACGTTCTAGCGGCATTGGTAGGTTGTGATTTAGACAACGTTATAATCGAATTAAACGCATCAGAACTTCCAATAATGGACGGTTCATCAAAATATTTTGTTGAAGCAATTGAAAAAGCTAAAATAGAAGAGCAAGATGCACAACGCAATGTATATGTTGTAAAAGAAGTTATTTCTTTTACAGATGAAGCAACAGGAAGTGAAATTCTTGTAATGCCAAGTGATGATTACCAAGTTACAACTATGGTTGATTTTGGTACTAAAGTTTTAGGTACTCAAAACGCAACATTAAAAAGTATTGCTGATTTTAAATCAGAAATTTCAAATTCAAGAACATTTAGTTTCTTACATGAATTAGAATCTCTTTTAGAGCATGGATTAATCAAAGGTGGAGATTTAAACAATGCAATTGTATATGTGGATAAAGAAATATCTGAATCTACAATGGAGAATTTAAAGAAAGCTTTTGGAAAAGATAAGATCACTGTTAAACCAAACGGTATTTTAGATAACCTTACATTACATTATCCAAATGAAGCTGCAAGACATAAATTGCTTGACGTTATTGGAGATTTAGCTTTAATTGGAGTAAGAATCCAAGGTAAAATTATCGCTAACAAACCTGGTCACTTTGTAAATACTCAGTTTGCTAAAAAATTAGCTAAAATTATAAAAATAGAACAGAGAAACCATGTACCTGTTTATGATTTAAATCAAGAACCCTTGATGGACATTCATAAAATCATGTCAGTTTTACCTCATAGACCTCCATTTTTATTGATTGATAGAATTATTGAGATGTCTTCTAGTCATGTTGTAGGATTGAAAAATGTTACCATGAACGAAAACTTCTTTGTTGGTCACTTCCCTGAAGCACCGGTTATGCCAGGTGTTTTAATTGTAGAAGCAATGGCACAAACAGGAGGAATCTTAGTATTAAGTACAGTTCCAGATCCAGAAAATTACTTGACTTATTTTATGAAAATAGACAATGTTAAGTTCAAACATAAAGTATTACCTGGAGATACATTAATATTTAAATGTGAATTAATTTCTCCTATAAGAAGAGGAATTTGTCACATGCAGGCAAATGCTTATGCGAATGGTAAATTAGTTACCGAAGCAGAATTAATGGCACAAATTGCAAGAAAACAATAAAAATAGTTAATTCTTAAGATTTATTGTTTCCAAAAAAGACAATTTTAATTTAAAATACAAAAAATACAGATGAATCAACCTTTAGCTTATGTTCATCCTGGCGCTAAAATCGCTAAAAACGTTGTAATTGAGCCCTTTACAACAATTCACAATAATGTAGTTATTGGTGATGGCACTTGGATTGGTTCAAATGTAACCATAATGGAAGGCGCACGAATAGGTAAAAATTGTAATATTTTTCCAGGCGCAGTTATTTCTGCAGTACCTCAAGATTTAAAATTTGGAGGAGAAGACTCTCTAGCAATAATAGGAGACAATTGTACTATTAGAGAATGTGTTACAATTAATCGTGGTACTGTTGCTTCAGGGCAAACAATCCTTGGTAACAATTGCTTAATTATGGCCTATGCTCATATTGCTCACGATTGTGAGATTGGTAATAATGCCATTATTGTAAACGGTGTTGCATTGGCAGGACACGTTGTAGTAGGAAACCATGCTGTAATTGGTGGTTTGGCTGCAATACATCAATTTATCCATATCGGTGATCATGCAATGATATCTGGAGGTTCTTTGGTGAGAAAAGATGTTCCTCCATATACTAAAGCTGCAAAAGAGCCATTATCATACGTAGGAATTAATTCAGTAGGTTTAAGAAGAAGAGGTTTTAGCACAGATAAAATCAGAGAAATTCAAGAAATCTATAGAATTTTATACCAAAAAAATTATAATACAACTCAAGCACTTAGCATAATCGAAGGTGAAATGGAAGCAACTCCAGAAAGAGATGAAATCTTAGATTTTATCAGAAACTCATCACGTGGAATTATGAAAGGATATTCAGGAAATTACTAGAAAAAGTTCTATCGTGAATTTGTTTTATCGTTTAATAGAAAGCAAATAAACGGTTAAACGATTAAACAAAATATTAAATAAAACAAAATATAATGGCATCAACATCAGACATAAGAAACGGACTTTGTATCAAATACAATCACGACATTTATAAAATCATTGAATTTCTTCACGTAAAACCAGGTAAAGGTCCTGCTTTTGTTAGAACGAAATTAAGAAGCTTAACAACTGGAAAAGTATTAGATAATACATTTTCTGCTGGACATAAAATCGAAGATGTTCGTGTTGAAACACAAACATACCAATTTTTATATGCTGAAGGTGATGAGTTTCACTTCATGAACAATGAAACATTTGAGCAAATCTCTTTGAATAAATCAATTTTGGATGCTCCTGGATTATTAAAAGAAGGAACTAACGTAATGGTCCAAATTAATACTGAAACAGATTTACCTCTATCGGTAGATATGCCTGCTTCTGTAATCTTAGAGGTTACTTATGCTGAGCCAGGAATTAAAGGAAACACAGCAACAAATGCAACAAAATCTGCAACTGTTGAAACTGGAGCTACAGTAAACGTTCCTTTGTTTATTAATGAAGGGGATAAAATTAAAATTGATACTGCTTCTGGTTCTTACATGGAGCGTGTGAAAGAGTAGTTTTTCAATAAGATAATTTGTCAATGAGTCAATTAGAAAATTAATGCTTTAGCAGAAATTAACTAAACGCTTTTCTTTTTTCTAATTGACACATTTTCTAATTGACACATTCTCTAATTGACAAATTTTCTAATTATAAAATATGAAATTTCAAAAAGTTTACTCTTTAGAAGAAATTGCAAATTTGCTTAACTGCGAATTTGTTGGTGATAAAAACTTCCAAGTTTTAGGTATGAATGAAATTCATGTTGTCGAGCCTGGAGATATTGTTTTTGTAGATCATCCAAAATATTATGACAAGGCTTTAAATTCAGCAGCAACTATTGTTTTAATCAATAAAGTTGTAGATTGCCCTGAAGGTAAAGCACTATTAATCTCTGATGATCCTTTTAGAGATTTTAATAAACTTACAAAACATTTCAAACCTTTTCGATTTGCTAATGTTGCTATATCAGATTCAGCAATAATAGGAGAAGGATCATTAATACAGCCCAATTGTTTTATTGGAAATCATGTAACAATTGGTAAAAACTGTTTGATACATTCTAATGTATCAATATATGACCATACTGTAATTGGTGATAATGTTATCATTCATGCTGGAACAATATTAGGAGCAGATGCCTTTTATTACAAAAAACGCCCTGATGGTTTCGATCAATTAATTTCCGGAGGAAGAGTTGTAATAAAAGACAATGTTGGAATTGGAGCGCTTTGTACTATCGACAAAGGTGTTACAGGCGATACAACCATTGGCGAAGGAACCAAACTTGATAATCAGGTTCACGTAGGACACGATACTGTTATTGGAAAAAAATGCTTAATTGCATCACAAACTGGTATTGCTGGCTGTGTAATTATAGAAGATGAAGTGACAATTTGGGGACAAGTTGGCACAACAAGCGGTATTACGATAGGAGAGAAGGCTGTAATAATGGGACAAACAGGAGTTACTAAATCTGTAGAAGGAGGGAAATCTTATTTTGGTACGCCAATTGAAGAATCAAGAGAAAAGCTAAAACAATTGGCTAATATCAAGAAAATTCCTGAAATTCTAAATAAATTAAAATAACTATGACTGCTAAAGAATTTATTCAAAAATTTTATAAGTCGGATGCTTTAATTGATAGCGAAACCTTCAAATTATATTTGCATCCAGAAGTAATTGTTGATTGGCATAGTACAAAAGGACCTATCCAGTTAGATTACAATGGAGTAATAGACTTATCCAACGAATTAAGCAGAGCCTATGTGCGTTCTAAAGTTAGAATAAGTCATATAATCGAAGAGGATGATTTAGTTTCGGTACGTTATTCACATTATGTAAAGACTATCGAAAATCCAAGAGAAGAAATGTTATTAGCCCATTTTATGGCTATTTGGCAAATAAAAGACAATAAATTATACCGAGGTTATCAAATGAGTCAATTATTATAAGATATTTTGATAATAAAAAGGTTCAAAATAATTTACAAAACCTTACTTTTGCATCACAATTTTAAAAACTACATAAAATATATATCATGAGTGTTTTAGTTAATAAAGATTCCAAAATAATTGTTCAAGGATTTACAGGAAGCGAAGGAACTTTCCATGCTTCTCAAATGATTGAGTACGGTACTAATGTTGTAGGTGGTGTTACTCCAGGAAAAGGAGGAACTACACATTTGGATCGTCCAGTTTTTAACACAGTAAAAGATGCTGTAGAACAAGCTGGAGCGGATACAACAATTATTTTTGTACCACCTGCATTTGCTGCTGATGCAATTATGGAAGCAGCTGACGCTGGAATTAAAGTTATCATTGCTATTACTGAAGGAATTCCTGTAGCAGATATGATTAAAGCCAACAGTTATGTAAAAGAAAGAAATGCTAGATTAATTGGTCCAAACTGTCCAGGTATCATTACTCCAGGTGAAGCAAAAGTTGGAATTATGCCAGGTTTCGTTTTCAAAAAAGGAACTGTAGGAATCGTTTCTAAATCAGGAACTTTAACTTACGAAGCGGCTGACCAAGTTGTAAAACAAGGATTAGGAATAACTACAGCAATTGGTATTGGTGGAGATCCAATTATTGGAACTACTACTAAAGAAGCTGTTGAGTTATTAATGAATGACCCAGAAACAGAATGTATCGTAATGATTGGTGAAATTGGTGGACAATTAGAAGCTGATGCTGCTAAATGGATTAAAGCTGATGGTAACCGTAAGCCAGTTGTAGGTTTCATCGCAGGAGTAACTGCTCCAGCAGGACGTACAATGGGTCACGCAGGTGCAATCGTTGGTGGTACTGATGATACAGCTGAAGCTAAAAAGCAAATTATGAGAGACAACGGAATTCACGTAGTTGATTCTCCAGCTGAAATTGGTAAAAAAGTAAAAGAAGTATTAGGATAATCTCTAATATTTTAAAATAATAAATTCCAAAAAAAAGTCTCAATATCTGTTGAGACTTTTTTTACATTAATAGAATGTATGGAATATAACAAACACTTAGCAACTGAGTTTCTTAGGATCTTAGAGCCTTCGTGAAAAATCTGAAGAAATATGTACAAAGAATTAGAAAATTTTACAGTAAAAGGAAATTTTACTTACACACAAGACGATAGTCTAGAAGAAGTATGCAATGCATCTGAATCTGGAAGTGGAGTTTTTGTTGTTTACGCTGTTGATGGTGAGAACAAAGAATTAATCATGGTAGGTTCTACTGGAACGGTACAAAATGATGGAACTCTAAAAAGTAAAAATGGTGGATTACACGATAAAATCGTTAATGGTCACCAATTTGCAAAAACAGGAAGAAAATATTCTTGGCCAGCACAAATGAAAATTGAAGGAATCGAAAGATTAGAAGTTTCTTGGTATGAGACTTTTAATGCAGATGTAAAAATAATCCCAACATACATTGAAGGGAAAATTCTACAAGATTTCTTGGATGAAAATGGTAGATTACCAAGATGGAATGTAGCTTTCTAGTTAAACTCCTGACAACGATATAAAAAAGCTTCACCTTGGTGAGGCTTTTTTTGTATTACAAATTTTATAAAACGCCCAAATAATCTATATTTGTATTTAGAAAATAAAAAACGAATACCATAATATGAAATTACTAGAAGGAAAAGTTGCCATCATAACTGGCGCAAGCCGCGGAATAGGAAAAGGAATTGCTGAAGTTTTTGCCAAACATGGTGCAAATGTGGCTTTTACATACAGTTCATCTGTAGAATCAGCTTTGGCTTTAGAAAAAGAATTAAACGCTCTAGGTATAAAAGCAAAAGGATATCAATCGAATGCAGCTGACTTTACAGAAGCTCAAAATTTCGTTGAAGCTGTTTTAGCTGATTTTGGAACTGTAGATATTTTAATAAATAATGCTGGTATTACAAAAGACAACCTTTTAATGCGTATGTCTGAAGCTGATTTTGATCAGGTTATTGATGTTAACTTGAAATCAGTTTTTAATATGACAAAAGCAATTCAAAAAACATTCTTAAAACAACGTTCTGGATCAATCATTAACATGAGTAGTGTTGTTGGTGTAAAAGGAAATGCTGGTCAAACTAATTATGCTGCTTCAAAAGCTGGTGTTAACGGATTTACAAAATCAGTAGCATTAGAATTAGGTTCTCGTAATATTCGTTGTAATGCAATTGCACCTGGGTTTATTGAAACTGAAATGACTGCAAAATTAAGCGAAGATGTAGTTAAAGGATGGAGAGAAGGAATTCCGTTGAAACGTGGAGGAACTACTGAAGATGTGGCAAATGCTTGTCTTTTCTTAGCTTCAGATATGAGTGCTTACGTTACAGGACAAGTTCTTAATGTTTGTGGAGGAATGCTTACATAGAAAGGTACTGAGGTTCTGAGTAACAAAGGTTCAAAGGTTTTAGTTGTAAAGATTTAGGTTACTATCGCTCAATAATTTAAATATTTGAGTAATAACAGCTGATTTTGTTTTTCAATCATTAAATCTTTCAAGGATTAAATCTTTTAATAAAAAAACATGACTACAAACACGATTCTATTATTGGTACTTTCATTAGTAGTTGCAGGAGGTTTGTCATTTTTTCAATATTATTATAAGGCCAAAAGCAAATCAAAACTGAATTTGTTTTTGGCTTTTTTACGTTTTCTATCCATTTTTGGGATATTAGTTTTATTGATAAATCCGATAATTACCAAAAAATCATTAGAAATCATTAAAACTCCATTACCAATTGTAGTGGATAATTCTAGTTCGATAACCGCTTTAAATTCTAAAGAAAAAGTTATTGAACTGTATAAAAAATTAACGTCGAATAAAGAGTTACAAGATAAGTACGAAATTCAATCGTATCAATTTGATGCCGATTTTAAACAATCGGAAGAATTTGATTTTAAAGGAACTCAGACTAATCTAGACGAAATTGCAAAAAATTTAAAAAGCATCAATAAGAATGTAGTTTTTCCAACTGTAATTATTACTGACGGAAACCAAACTACAGGAAATGATTATGTTTATCGTTTTGATCCAAACAACAAAGTTTATCCAATAATAGTAGGAGATACTACAACTTTCTTGGATTTAAAAATAAATCAGCTCAATGTAAACAAATATGCTTTTTATAAAAATAAATTCCCAGTTGAAGTATTTCTTCAATATTCAGGAACAAAAAATATAAATTCCGATTTATCGATTTCTCAGGGCACTACTGTTTTGGTAAAAGAAAAGGTTTCATTTTCACCTTCTAAAAAAACGGCTACTTTAAATATACTATTACCTGCAGATAAAGTAGGAGTACAAGTTTTCAAAGCCACTATTTCGTCAAGTGAAAAAGAAAAAAACATTTATAATAATACTAAGAATTTTGCTGTAGAAGTTATAGACCAGAAAACAACCGTAGCTATTGTTTCTGCAATAAACCATCCTGATATTGCAGCTTTAAAACGTTCGATAGAATCTAATGCACAACGCAAAGTTGTTTTAGTTAAACCGAATGAAATTAAATCATTACAAGATTACAATATTTTAATTTTATACCAGCCTACTGGAGCTTTCAAAACCGTTTTCGATTCAAACAAAGCGGCTGGAATTAATACTTTTATTATAACTGGAAATAATACTGACTTCAATTTTCTAAATCAACAACAAACTTCTTTCTCATTTAGAATGAGCAATCAGAAAGAAGATTACTTAGCCGAATTCAATTCGCAATTCAATCTTTTTGCAGCTGAAGAAATTGGATTTGGAAATTTCCCGCCTTTGCAAAATTCATTCGGAACAATTACTTCCAATGAAAATATTTCGACTTTACTTTCGTCAAAAATTAGAAATGTAACTACCAATGCTCCGTTATTAGCTTTTACAGAAAGCCAAGGAAAAAGAGGTGCCTATCTTTTTGGAGAAAACACATGGAAATGGCGCATGCAAAGTCATATTGATAATCAGTCGTTTGCAAAATATGATGTTTTTATTGATAAAATCATTCAATATCTAGCATCAAATAATACTAAAAAATCATTGGTCGTAAACCACGAGAGCTTTTATAATTCAGGAGATGCACTAGAAATTAATGCTCAATATTTTAATAAAAACTATGAGTTTGACGAGAAAGCTAATCTCACTATTTCAGTAACTAATACCGAAACGAAGCAAACTAAAAATTATGATTTATTAAAAGGTAACAATTCTTACTCTGTAAATCTAGATGGACTTCCGGCTGGGAAATATTCTTTCTCTGTTAAAGAATTAAATTCAAAAACCACATACTCAAGTCATTTTGAGGTATTAGATTTTGATATCGAAAAGCAGTTTATAAATCCGGATGTTCAAAAATTACAGCAATTAGCACTACAGACTAATGGAAAAGCATTTTTTCAAGACCAATCGGATGTATTAATAAAAACACTTTTAGAAAATCAAGAATACAAAGCAATACAAAAAAATGTAAGTACCAAAACTCCTTTAATTGATTGGATTTGGCTTTTAATTTTAATTGCTATTGCATTGGCAACTGAATGGTTTGTTAGAAAATATAATGGATTGTTGTGATAAAATATAATCCAATTCTTTCTAGCTTTTATAATCTTGAAATTATAAATTAAAAGTCTAAATTATGAAAGTTAAATTCTTGTTTATTGTAACAATTTTGATGGCACTTTTTTGTTTTTTTTCATTTTCAAAGACAGATAATACTACCAAAAGTAATCTTTTAGAAAATACGATTCAGGAACGTTTTCAACCACCTCAGGGATTTGTACGAGAAGACGAATCTAAAACTTCGTTTGGATCTTTTTTACGAAATCTTCCATTAAAACAATCTGGTTCAAACGTTATGTATTTTAATGGAACTGTAAAATCAAATCGAAACGTTTATGAAGCAGTTGTAAATTTACCCATTGGAAAACAGGATTTGCATCAATGTGCTGATGCTGTGATGCGTTTGCGAGCAGATTATTTTTATAGCCAAAAACAGTACGATAAAATACATTTTAATTTCACAAATGGTTTTCGAGTTGATTTTAGTAAATGGGCCGCAGGTTACAGAATTGCAATTAAAGGTAACAAAACCAGTTGGGTTAAAACTGCAAAACCATCTAACAGTTATGAAACCTATTGGAAATACTTAGAGACGGTTTTTATGTATGCAGGAACTGCTTCGTTAGAAAAAGAGCTGAAATCAATTAATGTTTCAGACATAAAAATTGGAGATGTTTTTATAAAAGGAGGCTTTCCAGGTCACGCTGTTATTGTGGTTGATATAGCTGTAAATCCCAAAAACAAACAAAAAATTATGCTTTTAGCACAAAGCTATATGCCAGCACAGGAAATTCAAATATTGAAAAATCCAAATAATAGTTCGTTGAGTCCCTGGTATACCGTCGATTTTGGAACCACTCTGAAAACACCCGAATGGACTTTTAGTTCTTCACAATTAAAACGTTTTTAAATGAAACGATTCCTTTTTTTAGTTCTAATTTTCCAAAATGTTTTTTCTCAAGAAATCCCATTGAATGTTCAAAAATTAATTAGAGCATACCCAAGTCAAATTATTGGTTATAAAGACAATAAAATTATCTTTAGCGATAAATCAAGTTTGATTTATGATGATTTTAAAAATAAAATGAATCAAGAATTGTTGGAAAATCCAGATATTGAGGATCAATTTAAGTTTGTTTATAATAAAGCAAATAAGAATTTAATTCCAAAGGAAGACCCAGGGAGAATTCGAAATGAAGCTTTTTTTAAGAAAATTTACGGAAATTCAAAATCAGAAGTTGAATCAAAATTGATTGAAATTATTTGGTGCCCAAAATTAGTCAATCAAAAAATAAAAGTAACAACCGTAAATGGAATTGATAAAATAGTTAAAAAACTCTCGGCAGAATTAGATAATAATCCAGAATTTAAAAAATATATTAATGTTATTGGAGGTACATTTAATTGGAGAAAAATTTCAGGAACAAACCGATTGAGTATGCATAGTTATGGAATGACTATAGATATTAATGTCAAGAATTCCAATTATTGGCAATGGGATTGTAAATGTAAAAATGAAGAAGCTACTCTTTCGTATAGAAATCAAATTCCCTTGAAACTAGTTTCAATTTTTGAAAAATATGGTTTTATTTGGGGAGGAAATTGGAAACATTATGACACAATGCATTTTGAGTATCGACCTGAACTTTTTTTATAGATTTTAAATTATTTTATAATAAAAAAATATTGTGAAGGGAAGTGGATTACGAATTAAAATTTTACGATTATGGATTTTAGGCTAAAAGTATTTTCTGCGGTTGCAAATAGACTGAGTTTCACTAAAGCTGCAGCCGAATTGTATATTACACAACCCGCTGTTTCTAAACATATTCAGGAACTAGAAGAAACCTATAAAACCAAGCTTTTTGAGCGAAATGGTTCTAAAATCACTTTGACCAAAGCCGGAGAAATTCTTTTAAAACACACCAAAGACATATTCGAAATTTATCGGGAAATCGATTTTGATATGAGTACGTTTATTAATCAGCGTCAGGGATTATTGCGATTGGGTGCAAGTACTACTATTTCGCAGTATATAATTCCGCCATTATTAGCACGTTTTCATCAAAAATTACAAGATATAAAAGTCAATTTATTAAACGGAAATACGGAACAAATTGAGAGTGCATTAATCAATAAAGAGATAGAAATTGGTATTGTTGAAGGGCAATCCAGAAACCAATCGATCAAATATACTGAGTTTTTAAAAGATGAATTAGTCTTAGTTTGTAGCAGTAAAAATCCATTAGTCAATAAAAATGAAATTTTATTAGAGGATCTGCAGCACTTACGCTTTATAACTCGTGAAAGAGGCTCTGGAACACTTGAAGTTATTGAATATGCATTAAAACAATTCAATATCAAGTTATTAGAATTACAAATTGAAATGCAATTAGGAAGTACTGAAAGTATAAAATCATACCTATTAAATTCTGATTGTGTTGCCTTCATGTCAATACACGCGGTAGATAAAGAGCTTAAAAACAACGAATTAATTGTTTTAGATGTAGAAAAACTCACAATTGAGAGGTACTTTTATATCATAACACTACATGGAAAATCAGATGCTCTAACTGAGTTGTTTATAAAAAATATGGCAAACTATTATAACTTGAAGTTATAGGCTATTGCAATTTACAATTGGCAATTGTTGCAATAACTACAGATCTTTGTACTGTAATTATTAAACACTATTACCTTGAAAACAAATCAAAATACAACAAGTCATTTATTTGAGATTAATACAATCTCAAAACAAATTATTTTTGCCCTTTTATTACTACTTTGCTTAACTTCAATTATATCACCTCCAATAGCTTTATTATTAGGCTTATTAGTAGCCAATTTATCTGGAAATCCATTTTTACATTTTAATCATAAAGCAATTACTATTTTATTGCAATTTTCTGTTGTTGGATTAGGATTCGGGATGAATGCTACAAGCGCTTTAGCTGCTGGAAAAGAAGGACTGGTACTTACTATTGCCTCAATATTTAGCACTATTATACTAGGCTATTTTTTAGGAAAATGGTTTAAAATCGATAAGAAAACATCTCACTTAATCTCTTGTGGAACTGCTATTTGCGGTGGAAGTGCAATTGCTGCAATTGCGCCTGTTATAAAATCAGACGAAAAACAAACATCGGTAGCATTGGGAGTAATTTTTATACTAAACTCAATTGCATTGTTTTTATTTCCTTATATAGGACATGAATTAAACTTATCACAAAGAGAATTTGGGTTATGGTGCGCTGTAGCAATCCACGATACAAGTTCGGTAGTGGGAGCTGCTAATAAATTTGGAGCCGAAGCTTTACAAATCGCTACTACAGTAAAACTAGCACGTGCCTTATGGATTATTCCTATTGCTCTTCTTACAACTGTGCTTTTTAAAAACAAACAAACCAAAATTAAAATCCCTTATTTCATCGGATTATTCATTTTGGCAATGTTACTAAATACTTATGTGCCGCAAACTGCAATTATTGCACCTACATTGGTCCTACTTGCAAAAATAGGCTTGACAGTAACTTTATTCTTAATTGGAGCAGGATTAAACCTGAGTGTTTTAAAAACAGTAGGAGTGAAGCCTTTAATTCAAGGAATTTTACTTTGGATTGTTATTGCAACTTTTAGCTTAATTTCAATTTTATACTTTAATTAAACCGTTACAAAAAATTATTTTCACGTATAGAAACATGATTTATCAAAGTCAAAAATAAAATAAATAACATAATCTATGCTAAAATTACCTTTGATTATCAAGTCAAAATCTATGTCCACATGTACTAAATACCATTTTTATGAATTACTACCAACGGATTATAATTATTTAGTAAAAATGATTTTAAATTATTTCATGTTAGAGAATTTGATAATAGGCTTACCTACAATAATATACCATTTTCCATTAAATGAAAGACGTTTTTCAATCGTAAAATTAAATTGCTTTTTAGACTTTGCCAATTCTCTTATTTCTAAAGGAAGATCTACGTCATATTCGTCATCATTTCCTTTAGTTTTTTGATAAAACCCTTTTGTAGTAATCACAAAATCCTGGAAAAATTTTTTCTTACCATCATTAATTACAGCATAAGTACTCGACCATTCCGTATTTACTTCTCCATTTTTAATGAGACTATAATAACCAAGCTCCATTATGGGTTGATATTTTCCTCCAAAACCTGCAATAAGATAAAGATAACCTGAATAAGGGGCACCAGCACCACCATTTGCTTGAACTAATGTAAATGCATATTGATCTTCTCCTATTTGCACCAATTTAGGGGAAGGAGCTCGTGAGAATGCACCAAAAGCTGCGATTGCAGGTTGAAATGATCTCATTTGCCAAAGGTTACCATTTTTTGCAAACTTAGTAATTCCTACTAAGCCTCCAGAAAACCTTCCGGTTTGAGCACCATCTGTATCATAATTAGAATGATTGAATAATAGTAGCTTAAACTGATTTCCTTTTGAATCTACATAATCAATATCCTCAAGAACTCTTGTAGCAACTCCATCTTCGTATGGAAATAATTGATCTCCTTCAATTTCATTAGCATCCTTATAAGGAGCAGGTTTGCAATTATTACATTTCCAACTTATAAAGGTGTTATCATCAGAGAGTTTATACAACTTACCCGGGAATAATTTCTGCATTGTTTTTACAGGATTAAACGGATCAGATACTTGTAATGTTCTTTTTGGATTTAAAATTGTATCACTAACATTTTTTAATTGTACAATATCGTCTTCTTGTGCTGAACAGACTGAAGAAAATAAGAATATAAAAACATATAAATAGATAAGGCGCATATATTAAAATTTAGAGTAAAAATAGTACATATTTTTAAATGCTTATTCAAGACTTAAAATTAAACGAACAAAAATTAACATAATCTTATTCATATTCTTTCAAATCATATTTAATAAATTACATTTGTAGCCCTAATAAATATACAAAAATGAAAAATTACAAAATGAAACCTAAGTTTATTGCACTAATTGCGATTGGAATTGGTTTTTTATCATTATCGTGGGGAATTGTTGGTCATGAACGCATCAATAAAGCGGCAGTTATGGCACTTCCACGACCATTACTAGTGTTTTTTTATAATCATATCGATTTTATTACGCAAGAAGCATCAGTTCCGGATATTCGTAAATATGCATTAAAATACAAAGAAGAAAATCCAAGACATTATTTTGATATGGAAAACTTCGGACCTATCGATAGTTTACCAAAAACATTAGAAGAAGCAACTAAAAAATATGATCCTAAATTTTTATCTGATAATGGAATCTTACCTTGGTACATCGAAGAAATGATGATAAAACTTACTAAAGCTTTTAAAGATAAAAACCGTGCAGAAATATTATTTCTTGCAGCAGATTTAGGTCATTATATTGGTGATGCCCACATGCCTTTGCACACATCTATAAATCATGATGGACAACTTACAAACCAAAAAGGAATTCACTCTCTTTGGGAAAGTAGATTACCTGAAATATTTGCTAAAAACTATAAATTTAATGCTCCATCAGCACAATATATTGAGAACGTAAATAAAGCGACTTGGGCTATTATCACCGATACACACAGTTTAATCGAACCATTATTGGCCGCTGATAAAAAAGTTAGAGCTGCAACTAACGAAAAAGATATGTTTATTACTGACAAAGACGGGAATTTCATCAAAAGTAAATACAACTCTTTGCAATACACAGATGAATATGCTAAAAAATTCAACGCAACTTTAGATGGTATGGTCGAAAAACAGATGAGAAAAGCAATCACTGCTACAGCAAGTTTTTGGTACACTGCTTGGGTAAATGCTGGAAAGCCTGATTTAAGCGATTTGGACTCACCATCAGTTACGCAAAGAAACAACCAAGCTTTAAAAGATGATTTAAAATTATTTGAAAGCGGAAACCTTTTCGGAATGAAAAATCAAAATGACTAAAAAGAAAGGTTCTGAGCTACAAAGGTTCAAAGATTTTTTTAAGGGACTGAGACTCTAAGTCGCTAAGGTTCTGAAGACAAAAAGGCTCAAATTCAATAGAATTTGAGCCTTTTTTATTGTTTTTCACTTGCGAACTTAGCGTAAAACTTTGCAATTAAATTTTTAGAGCCTTTTAGCTTTCATATAGACTCAAATCCTTTGGGGCTTTGTTCCTTTGAGCCTAAGAACCTTTAAAAACTTTAATTCTTCTCATATTTCTTATGTTTCAGCATATCTGAAGCCGTTTGATAATAGGAGATTGTTTCATTTTCTAAATCTGTTCTTTCTTTACTTAATGGAGTTTGATCATAATAAATTTGATATTCAGGTGCGACACCTTCTTTTGGAGCTAGCTTTAATTGAAACTGTTTAACCACCTGTTTAGGCGAAAGTATTGTTAATACATTATCTTTTATCAATCCCATGTCCTGATATGTTGCGATAAAAGCTCTTGGTTTGTAATCCGATTTTAAAACATCTTCACCATAAAACTTACTTTCATAGCTAAAGTTCAATAAACCAAATAGAGTAGGCATAATATCAATTTGTGACATTAGTTTGTTGTATTTCTGCGCCGGAACAAATCCTGGGCTATAAATAAATGCTGGAATTCTATATTTATCAAGAGGAAGTTCTGTTTTTCCTGCACTCGATGCGCAATGATCGGCTACAATTACAAAAACAGTATTCTTAAACCAAGGTTGTTTGCTTGCCATAGCAAAGAATCTTTTTAACGCATAATCTGTATATTTTACACCTCCATCACGAGATTTCGCATCTCCTGGAATATCAATTTTACCATTTGGATAGGTAAATGGTCGGTGATTACTAACTGTCATAATATGATTAAAGAAAGGTTTATTCAGCTTAGCTTCAGCATTCATAACCTTTATTGCCTTATTAGACATGTCTTCATCACAAACACCCCAAACATTTGAGAACGTAATTTCATCACGAGTAAAACTAGATTTATCTACAATATCATAGCCATTACCAGAAAAGAAATCTCGCATATTGTCAAAATAAGCGTCACCACCGTAAAGATATTTAGTTGTATATCCCTTTTTCATAAAAATAGAACCTGTGGAGAACTTATTCTTATTGTCCTTTCTTTTAACAACACTTTCTCCCGCAGTAGGAGGAATAGATAAAGTTACAGCTTCTAGACCACGAACTGTTCTATTTCCAACAGCATATAAATTGGTAAATTCTAAACTTTTATCTGCTAAACTATCTAAAAATGGCGTGATATTCTCCTTATTACCATATCTTTTCATAAACTCAGCACTATAACTTTCAATCGTTATTAAAACAACATTTTTACGACTTTCGGGTGCGTCACATTGTATTTTTCTTAAAGTAGTTTCGCCAGAAATAGTTACTAATTGCTCTTTCAATATCCCATATGCCTGAGCGCTAGGGATTGTTTTATAAAATTTAAAATAATCTAAACTACTGTTTATGTAAGCTAAATAAAATTTATATAATCCGTTTGATTGTAATTCATCCGAAAATGTATTCTCTGAATTTTCAGTAAGCGCCAAGCGTGGAATCACAAATAGCGAAAAAGCAAAAAGTACAATGTACAATACTGAAATTTTTATCTTTTCAATAAATGAAGGAATATTATAAATGTAAGCACTTGTTCTTTTTACAATTAAATAAGTTACAGTTCCAGCAATTACAAATAAAGCAGAAAACAATGGAATAACAGGATACGACTGCATTATATTCCCAATGACTTCATTAGTATAAACTAGATAATTCACCGCAATAAAATTATATTTTACTCCAAATTCATTCCAGAAAAAATATTCACTAATTGCATTTTGTAAAATTAACAGCACATATAAAAAGATTACAAAGGAAAACAACCAAAATCTAATCTTGTCACGGTAATTGGGAAGAAAAAGTAATAAACCAAATAAAAATATTTTAATACCTAGAAATATTAGTACAATTTGTGGTAATGCTCCACCATATTCGTTTAGAATGCTTTTACCACTAGCAATATAAACAAATAGAGCCAAAAATATACCCAAAATAATATGACCTGTAGGTTTTAAATATTTAGAATTAGATATAAAAATAAGATACAACCACAAAAAAACACTAGCGATTACAAATACAAATACATCTGAAACTAATCCAAGTCCAAATATTTTTATTGTATCTAAAAAACTAAATGAAGTTTCGGTTATGGGATGAAAATATAAAACTAGTCTCAATACAAAGCTTACTAGCAAATAAAATAAAGTGAGATAATAAAACGGGGCGAGTTTTTTATATAATGTCATATTAAAAAGTTTGTTGCAAATTTAATTGTTTCTCTTTCTTCACTATCAACTTAACCTTCTGCATTCCTTAGTGTTACCTTAAGATTGTCTTAAGATAATGCATTTTATGTATATTAACAAAATGTTAATATCTTTTTTTTAAGAGTATTATTCTTGTCAAATATTTTTTTTTCAAATCAGAAATATGGAGTCATAACCAACACATACCAAAAACATTTATCTTTGAAATTAATAAAGTGGCTCATTACGTTTTTTCTAAAAGGCCATCAAATAAATTAAAAATACAAATAAATTAAAAAATGCATATTTTAATTGTCGAAGATGAAGCTGGTATTGTGCAATTTCTAAAGCAAGGTTTAGAAGAGGAAGGGTACAAAATATCGACTGTTTCTGATGGATTAGCTGGGTTTGAACTAACCCAGAAAGAAAAATTTGATCTAATTTTACTTGATTGGATGCTTCCAAAAATCAATGGATTAGATTTATGTAAAGCCATTAGAATTAAAGATACGGTAACCCCAATACTCTTTTTGACGGCAAAGGACACAGTTCTCGAAACTATTGAAGGATTAAAAGCTGGTGCAAATGATTATATCAAAAAACCTTTTAGTTTTGAAGAGCTCATTGAGCGAATTAAAATTCATTTTAGGAACCAAAATACTCCCGAAATACTAACCCTTGGAACTATCAAAATTAATTTAGCACAACATACCGTTTGTACCAATGACGTTAAAGTTTCACTTACACAAAGAGAATTTGATTTATTAACTTATCTGGTTAAGAATAAAGGAACTGTGTGTACTCGAAATCAAATATTACAGGCTGTTTGGCAAATCAACTTTGAGTACGACACGAGTGTTATCGACGTTTTTATGAATGCAATTCGAAAGAAATTGAATTTAAAAATCGAAGAAGATTACATCAAAACAATTCGCGGTATTGGCTACATTGCAAACGACTAATTAGATGCTACAATTATCATTCAAGGACCGAATCGCTTTCAACTATATTGCGATTACTGCATTATTAATTTTTGTGGTATTTTTTACTATCTATACAATTGTAAAACAAAATGTTTACAGCCATATTGATAATGATATCATAGTAGAAATTAAAAATCATTTAAATGAGATAAATTTTAAAAATGGTACTTTAACTTTGATTGATGTAAAGGAGTGGAACGAACGGGAACATAATACTGTTGACGTGAATCCAGTCTTTGTTCAATTTCTGGATTTAAACGGAACAATTATAGAAAAATCTCCCAATTTAAAATCCGAAAGCTTAGTTTTTCATAGTCAAAAAGAGAATTTTGAATTCTTTAATGCTAAGTTATTAGACAATATTATCAGACAAATACAGGTGCCTATTTATGTAGAAAATAAAAAAATAGGATCCTTAATAATTGCCATGTCCTTAACAGATTCTACAATGGTACTTGACAACTTATTCTATATATTAGTTGTTGCTTTTCCACTTATTTTGATATTATTATTTTTTATCGCAAGATTTTTTGCAGGCAGAAGTATTAAGCCTATTAATACTATTATCGAAACATCAAATAGTATCACCAAAGACAATCTAAGAACTAGAATTCCACTACCTGGAAATCGAGACGAATTGTATGTACTATCAAAAACAATAAACAGCTTATTAGACCGAATTGAGAACACGCTTGAAAGAGAAAAACAATTTACCTCTGATGCTTCACATGAACTGAGAACACCTTTAACAATAATAAAAGGAACACTTGAAGTATTAATACGTAAACCACGTGATAATAAAGAATATGAGGAAAAAATAAATTTTTGTATTTCTGAAGTTGACCGACTAAATACACTGGTAGATCAATTGCTGTTATTAGCCCGATTTGATAATACAGATCAAGGTCTAAAAACAGAGAAAGTATATTTAAATGCTTTAATTTTAGACACACTCTCAAGGCATTCAAATGCAATTCAGTCCAAAAAAATTCATTTCTCTACAAATTTTCAGAAGGATTATTGTTTAGAAACCGATCCCTATTTACTAACTATAATCTTAAATAACCTGATTTCAAATGCTCTAAAATATTCTAAGCAAGAAGGCACATTAGACATTGTAGTAACTGATATTTTAAATGGATTTGAATGCGAAATTATCGACTCTGGTATAGGAATTCCGTCTAAAGACATGCAAAAAGTATTCAATCAATTCTTCCGTTCACATGCTGAGTTGCATCCAGAAATAAAAGGAATGGGCTTAGGTTTATCTATTGTAAAAAAAATAAGCCTATTACTAGATATTCCAATTTCTGTTTCAAGCAAGTTAAATGAGGGAACGGTAGTAAAACTTACTTTTCTTAAAAATAGCCTAATTAAAACTTAATAAAGCATAACACTTTTCTTTAGACAAATGCTAATGTTTACAGGCTTTAACCTTCTAGAATTATTAAATTTAACAATAAAATCATTTTAAGTTAAATTAAAAATTGCTTTTTCATTAAATTATCTAGTATATTTGCAAACGAATCAAAGAAAAAAATAATTCAAGTTATGCCATTAATTCAATTACATCATCATCATTTTCATTATTGCTCTCAAGCGATGTGTTAATGGTATGCGTGTAAATCATCATATTTTAAAAACCCGTTTGAGTACATCAAACGGGTTTTTTTATACCTAATTCTTTGTACTCAGATTATTAATTTAAACCAAAAAACTAAAATGAGTACTTTAAAAATTGCAATTCAAAAATCAGGTCGTTTAAACGAAGAAAGCATTCAAATCTTAAAGGATTGCGGAATTTCGATAGACAACGGTAACGACCAATTAAAAGCCGAAGCCACTAATTTCCCATTAGAGGTTTTATTCCTAAGAAATTCAGATATTCCACAATATTTAATAGATGGCGTAGTAGATGCAGCCATCGTTGGAGATAATTTATTAGTCGAAAAAGGAAAAGGAATTCAAATTGCACAAAAATTAGGTTTTTCTAAATGCAAAGTTTCAGTTGCAGTACCTAAAGCATTCGAATACAACTCAATAAAAGACCTTAACGGATTACGCATTGCAACTTCTTATCCTAATACTGTTACAGATTACTTTAATTCATTTGGATTATCAGTAGACATTCACCAAATATCAGGATCAGTAGAAATTGCTCCAAACATAGGCCTTGCAGATGCAATTGTAGATATTGTATCAAGCGGAAGCACATTATTTAAAAACAACCTGAAAGAAGTAGAAATAATCTTAAAAAGTGAAGCTGTTCTTGCAGTTTCTCCAAAGATAAATCCAGAAAACCAAAAGCTAATTGATACGCTTAAATTTAGGATAGAATCAGTTCTTAGAGCTCGAAAATCAAGATATATCTTAATGAATATTCCAAATGATAAAATTGAAGAAGTGGGTAAAATACTACCCGTTTTAAGAAGCCTTACTGTATTGCCTCTAGCACAAGAAGGATGGAGTAGTGTTCACTCAGTAATTGATAAAGATACTTTTTGGGATGTAATTGACAAACTAAAAGATGTAGGAGCCGAAGGAATTTTGGTATGTCCAATAGAGAAAATGGTACTTTAATAAAAGCACTGCTTTTTAGCTTTAAGCTCAAAAAACGACATCACAAAGTAAACAAAGCTTAAAGCATAATTCAAAAATAACAATGAAAAAGATATACAATCCAGCTGCAGAAACTTGGTTAGAAATATTAAAAAGACCAACCAAAACAATCGATGATATAGAGACTACGGTTAAAGAAATATTTAAAGAAGTACAAAAAAAGGGAGACGAAACTGTTTCAAAATACACTTCTATCTTTGATGGTATTGCTTTAGATACTAATGTAGTATCGCAAAATGAAATAAACGAAGCAATTGCTTTGATACCCAATGAACTCAAAGAGGCTATTCAATTAGCAAAAAACAATATTTACAAATTCCACACGGCACAAAAAACCGAAAGAATAACTATTGAAACCACTGAAGGAGTTACTTGCTGGCAAGAAAAAAGGCCTATCCAAAAAATTGGTTTGTATATTCCAGGAGGAACAGCCCCTTTATTTTCGACAGTTTTAATGCTTGCCGTTCCTGCTGCAATAGCAGGTTGTAATGAAATCGTTTTGTGTTCACCACCAGATAAAAATGGAAAAATAAATCCTGCAATTTTATATGCTGCAAATTTATGCGGAGTAACCAAAATCATAAAAGTAGGAGGCATTCAGGCAATTGCAGGAATGACTTTTGGCACAGAAACAATCCCTAAAGTATATAAAATATTTGGTCCAGGAAATCAGTTTGTAACTGTAGCAAAACAACTAGCAACACAGTTTGGTGTAGCGATAGACATGCCAGCTGGTCCTTCAGAATTACTGGTTGTGGCTGATGATAGCGCCGTTCCAGCTTTTGTAGCTTCCGATTTATTGTCGCAGGCAGAACACGGAACAGATAGTCAGGTAATCTTAGTTTCTACATCTAAAGCACTGATTGATGCTGTAGAAAATGAAATTCAGTCTCAAATAACTCTTTTACCAAGAAAAGAAATCGCCGAAAAAGCAATTGCAAATTCAAAGCTGATTTATGTTGAAAATAATACAGTTGCTTTAGAACTAATTAATGAATACGGACCAGAACACTTTATTATTTGTACTGAAGATGATGATTTTTACTCAGATGGAATCTATAATGCGGGATCCGTTTTTATTGGCAATTATACTCCCGAAAGTGCAGGCGATTACGCATCAGGGACCAATCATACTTTGCCAACAAACGGTTACGCTAAGAATTACAGCGGAGTAAATCTTGATAGCTTTATGAAGTCAATGACTTTTCAGAAAATAACCAAAAAAGGAATCCTGAATATCGGTAACGCCATTGAAGTTATGGCAGAAGCCGAAGGATTACAAGCTCATAAAAATGCAGTTACCTTACGATTGAAGCAGATAGAAAAAAGAGAATAGAGAATTAAGTAAGAGGATAGAGAATAGAAGCAAGAGAATAGAGTAAAGAAAATAGATAATAGAGAGTAAATGAAAGGTTAAAAAGAACATAGACTAAAGAAAATCAATACTATGTTTTTAAAGCCAATGTCTATTATCTATTCTCTTTCTTCTATAAATTAAAAAACAATAACATGGAAAATTTTGATATAAATAACTTAGTTCGCACAAACGTAAAAAAATTAAAACCCTATTCGTCTGCACGCGATGAATTTGAAGATTTTGATACCGCCAACATGGTATTTTTGGATGCTAACGAAAATCCATATGAAAACGGTGTAAATCGTTATCCAGATCCACAACAAAATAACGTAAAGCAAGTTTTAGCAAAACAAAAAAATGTCAACCAAAATCAGATATTATTAGGAAACGGAAGCGATGAAGTACTCGATTTACTATTTCGTGCATTTTGCGAACCTAAAAAAGATAATGTGATATCATTACCACCAACATACGGCATGTATAGTGTGTTGGCAAATATAAATGACGTAGAAAATAGAGAGGTCTTACTCTCAGAAGACTTTCAGCCACAGATTGAAAAAATCTTAAGCGCTGTAGATGAAAATACTAAAATTATCTTTTTATGCTCACCAAATAACCCAACAGGTAACTCATTTTTAGATGAGAGTGTGGTTACATTATTACAGAATTTCAAAGGCTTGGTAGTTATTGATGAAGCGTACATCGATTTCTCTAAAAAAGAAAGTTGGATTAACGAATTGGATGCGTATCCTAATTTAATAATTACTCAAACCCTCTCAAAAGCATATGGATTAGCAGGGATACGATTAGGAATTTGCTATGCCACTAAGGAGGTTGTTTCTATTTTAAACAAAATAAAACCACCCTATAATGTAAACGAACTAACACAACAAAGAGCAGGTTTACGCCTAAAAGAAAATGCTAAAATAAATACAGAAATAGCTTCTATTATTGCGCAAAGAGAGCAATTACTTAAAGTATTACTTAATATAGATTATATTAAAAAAATATACCCAACCGAAGCCAATTTCATTTTAGTAAAAGTAGATGATGCCAACAAAAGATATGATGAATTAATTGCAAAAGGAATCGTTATAAGAAATAGAACAACTCAGCCATTATGCGAAAATTGTTTGCGATTAACTGTTGGAACTGAGGTCGAGAATAAAAAATTAATTGAAGCATTAAAATTATTGAATTAAAAGAATAGGCTACAGATTTCGCAGATTAAACAGATTATTAAAATTTTCCCTCAATAAAAACCCCTCTTTAATCTGTAAAATCTGTGACAAAAAAAATAAACCATGAAAAAAGTACTTTTTATAGACCGTGACGGAACAATGGTTCTAGAACCAGCAGATTACCAATTGGATAGTTTTGAAAAATTAGAATTCTACCCAAAAGCATTTCAATATTTGGCTAAAATTGCCAATGAACTAGATTATGAATTAGTAATGGTAACTAATCAAGACGGATTAGGAACCGATTCTCATCCTGAAGAAACATTCTGGCCAACACATAATTTTATAATAAAAGCATTTGAAAATGAAGGAGTTGTTTTTGAAGCAGTTTTTATAGACAAAACCTTTCCACATGAGAATGCACCAACACGTAAACCTAGAACTGGAATGTTAACACAATACATAAACAATCCTGCATACGATTTGGAAAATTCATTTGTATTGGGAGATCGTCTAACAGATGTAGAATTAGCTAAAAATCTAGGTTCTAAAGCTATTTTCATTAATACCGATGAAGGTTTAGGTAGTACTGAAGTAGCATCAAAAAGAGAAGAATTAGATCCAGTAATCGCATTACAAACCACTGATTGGAAAACAATATATGAGTTTTTGAAGCTTGAAGCACGTTCAGCTACAATAACACGCAAAACCAACGAAACTGATATTTACATCAACCTGAATCTTGACGGAACTGGAAAAAGTAAAATCGAAACAGGAATTGCATTTTTCGATCATATGCTAGATCAAATTGCCCGCCACGGACAAATGGATCTTGAAATTCTCGTAAAAGGAGATCTCGAAGTCGATGAACATCACACAATCGAAGATACCGCAATTGCATTAGGTGAAGTTTTTGCAAAAGCATTAGGAAACAAACTAGGAATTGAGCGTTATGGTTTTTGCTTACCAATGGACGACTGTTTATCGCAAGTTGCCATAGATTTTGGGGGTAGAAACTGGTTGGTTTGGGAAACCGAATTTAAACGTGAAATGGTTGGAAAGATGCCTACTGAGATGTTTTATCATTTCTTTAAATCATTCTCGGATGGCGCCAAAGCAAATATCAACATCAAAGCCGAAGGAACAAACGAACA
The DNA here is from genome assembly GCF_020991525.1 of Flavobacterium sp. EDS. Lineage (NCBI taxonomy): Bacteria > Pseudomonadati > Bacteroidota > Flavobacteriia > Flavobacteriales > Flavobacteriaceae > Flavobacterium > Flavobacterium sp. EDS. The sequence continues at coordinate 55,490 of NZ_JAJMOZ010000011.1, read as the reverse complement.
CCATAAGATAGAAGCTATTTTTAAAGCTTTCGCAAAAGCAATAAAGGTAGCCGTAAAAAGAGATACCGAAAAAATGTTTTTACCAAGTACAAAAGGAATGTTGTAAAAAATGTTTCAAGTTTTAGGTTTCAGGTTCGATATGTAACTTGAAACTTTAAACTTTAAACCTGAAACAAAAATTAAATGAAAATAGTAATTATAGATTACGGTGCAGGAAATATTCAGAGCATTATGTTCGCAATTGAAAGATTAGGATATAAAGCTACTTTAAGCAATAATCGTAACGAAATAAGCACTGCAGATAAAGTCATTTTTCCAGGTGTTGGCGAAGCAAGCTCAGCAATGGAAAAATTAGTAGAAAGCGGTTTAGATTCTTTGGTTCCAAATCTAAAACAACCCGTTTTGGGAATTTGCTTGGGAATGCAATTAATGTGTAAATCAACAGAAGAAGGAAATACGTCTGGATTAGGAATTTTTGATGTTGATATAATAAAATTTAGACCTACAGTAAAAGTACCACAAATGGGTTGGAATACCATTTACAATCTGCAATCTTCTTTATTTACCGGGATTAACGAAAACGAATATATGTACTTAGTACATAGCTATTATGCACCACTTTGCAAAGAAGCAATTGCTACAACAAATTACGGTGCAGAATATGCATCGGCATTACAAAAAAACAATTTTTATGGAACTCAATTTCACCCAGAAAAAAGTGGAAATATAGGAGAACAAATTTTGTCTAATTTCATTAAATTGAATGATTGAAAAATTTAAAGATTGAAAAAAAATCAAAAATCTTTAAATTGTTTAATTTTTAAATCTTTTAATAAAAAAACATGAGAATAATACCAGCCATAGATATTATCGAAGGGAAATGTGTTCGCTTATCCAAGGGAGATTACAACACCAAGATTATTTACAATGAAAACCCACTCGAAGTAGCCAAATCATTTGAGGCACACGGAATAGAATACTTGCATTTAGTAGATTTAGATGGAGCAAAATCAAGCCAAATTGTGAATTATAAAATTCTGGAGCAAATTGCAACAAGAACAAACTTGAAAATTGATTTTGGAGGCGGATTAAAATCCGATGCCGATTTAAAGATTGCTTTCGAGAGCGGTGCAAACCAAATTACTGGCGGAAGTATTGCAGTAAAAAACAGAGAAATATTCGAAAAATGGATTGCTGAATACGGTTCTGATAAAATAATACTTGGAGCAGATGCTAATAATGAAAAAGTTGCTGTTTCAGGTTGGCTAGAAGATTCTAACGAAGATCTAATCCCATTTATACAAGATTATCAAGGAAAAGGAATTCAGTACGTTATTTGTACCGATATTGCAAAAGATGGAATGCTAGAAGGTCCTAGTTTTGAATTATACACCAAGATTCTGGCTCAAGCCAATGAAATAAAACTTATTGCCTCTGGTGGGATTTCAACATTTGACGAATTACCAAAACTAGCTGAGTTGGGTTGTGAAGGAACAATTATTGGGAAAGCAATTTACGAAGGAAGGATTTCATTGAAACAACTTGAACAATATATAATTAGATAATGAGAAAATTTAATAATTAGATAATTACAACGTTCTGTGAAACAATTGTCTAATTGACGAATTCTCAAATTTTATAATGAGAAAATTTAATGATTGGATAATTACAACGTTGTGTGAAATAATTGTCTAATTGACGAGTTCTCAAATTTTATAATGAGAAAATTTAATAATTAGATAATTACAACGTTCTGTGAAACAATTGTCTAATTGACGAGTTCTCAAATTAACACATTAAAAAAAATGTTAGCAAAAAGAATTATTCCTTGTCTTGATATAAAGAACGGAAGAACTGTAAAAGGGGTAAATTTTGTAGACTTACGTGACGCTGGAGATCCAGTAGAACTAGCCAAAATATATTCTGATGAAGGCGCAGATGAATTGGTTTTTTTAGATATTTCAGCAACAGAAGAAAGACGAAAAACCTTAGTAGATTTAGTTCGTAAAGTGGCGTCAACAATTAAGATTCCATTTACTGTAGGCGGTGGAATTTCATCTGTAGAAGATGTTGCTATTTTACTAAATAATGGAGCCGATAAAGTCTCTATAAATTCTTCTGCAGTAAAAAATCCGCAGTTAATTAATGATCTAGCTCAAAAATTTGGAAGCCAATGCGTGGTAGTCGCCATCGACGCAAAACAAATTGACGGACAATGGATTGTGCATTTAGTAGGAGGAAAAGTCCCAACAGAGTTAAACCTATTCGATTGGGCATTAGAAGTTGCAGAGCGAGGAGCAGGTGAAATTTTATTCACATCGATGGATAATGATGGAACAAAAAACGGATTTGCAAATCAAGCCTTAGCCAAGCTTTCAGAATTAGTAAACATACCAATAATCGCATCGGGTGGAGCAGGCAACATACAGCACTTTATAGATGCTTTTAAAGAAGGAAAGGCAGATGCAGCACTAGCAGCAAGCGTTTTTCATTTTAAAGAAATTGAAATCAAAGACTTAAAACAACAAATTAAAAATAACAATATAGAAATTCGAATCTAGTTTTTTTTAAGACTTTCGACTTTATAACTTTTGACTAAATATTATGAATATAGATTTCTCAAAAAACAGCGACGGATTAATCCCAGCAATAATACAGGATAGCGAAACCAAAAATGTGTTGATGCTTGGCTACATGAACGAAGAAGCGTATCAAAAAACGATAGCAACTCAAAAAGTTACTTTTTATAGCCGCACCAAGAAACGATTGTGGACAAAAGGCGAGGAGAGTGGTAATTTTTTACACTTAAAAAGTATCAAAAATGACTGTGATAATGATACCTTATTAATTCAGGTACAACCCGAAGGCCCAACCTGTCATACAGGAACTGACAGCTGTTGGCAAGAAGAAAACAAAACTACTTACGGCTTTATAACAAACCTTGAAAATACAATTAAATCAAGAAAAGAAAATGCCGATTCAGAAAAAAGCTATGTTGCTTCACTATTCAAATTAGGCATTAACAAAATTGCTCAAAAAGTAGGAGAAGAAGCTATAGAAGTAGTTATTGAAGCCAAAGATGATAACGATGATTTATTCTTGAGCGAAAGTGCCGATTTACTTTTTCACTATCTTATATTACTGCAAGCCAAAGGCTTTCAATTAAACGATGTGGTAGATGTATTAAAAAAACGTCAGAAGTAATCGTTACTGATATTTTTTAGATTTTTAATACCTGTATCATTTTCTTACAAAAACTATAAAAGGATATTTCTATGAATATAATAACCTTTGTCAATTTTTAGATTGACAAAGGTTAATTTGTTTATATACATCATTTTATAATGATAGCATAACTCTTTTTGATCTACAAATATTTCTTAGCAACATCAATAGATTAAAAGTAAAATAGTATTATTAATTTAAAAATATGTTATTTTTCTTATTTTTAATTAACTTAAATAATTCTAATTCTTGTTAAATTAATTTAATCAATCCAATAGTTTCATTATACTTGCAAAAAATAATGCAATATGAATATAGAAATAACGAAAGAGAAATTTTTGAATAATGAAAATTTAAGCCCAGAAGAATTACTTTTAATTTTAAAAGATAGCATAGAAACTGTTTTAAAAAAAGGAAAGTTTGAAAACAAAATAAATGCTTTTTATACTAAACATAATTATACACTTATACTAAAAGCTCTCTCAGAGAATCAAATAGAAATTCCATCACATTTAAATTTTAAAATGGAAAATATAGAAAGACTCATCAAAATAGAATACAAAAAAGACTTTAAAGTTATGAGAAACCTAGGAGGAGCACTAATAGTAATAGGATTAGTCTTTACGATTTTAATTATAAAAGATCCTTATTTTAATACTAATTATAGACTTACTCATTCAGAAAAAAGAATGATTCAATTTATTGTTATTACAATCCTAGCTGGTTTTGTATTCTTATTTAGAGGAATCATCAAGTTAAAAAGCCTAAAATAATTAGTATTACTTACTCCAAAAACACAAAAGTTTTAAATTGTTCTGGTTTATGAAATCCATATTCTAAATTACTATAAGAGGAAATTGCAAGATACTCAGTTCTATTACCATAATCAATCCTAAAAAGATTGCCTTTCCATTTTGTACCAACAACAGGAGTTATAAAACCTGAATCTTTAATAGAAGTCAGACTAGAAAACGGAATCATAATTTCAACATCATAACCGTCGGTAGTAATTTTACTAACGGTTTTCATTCCTAAAATATCCAATGAAATATCCGTATCCCAACCGCCACATGAAGGCGAAACACAATGAATAATCATATCGTAATTACTCGAAAAAGCATTCACACCAATCTCAATATAGTTTTGAGAATCTCCATCGGGATCAAAAAACAACTCGACCAAATCATCTATTTTAAATAATTGTGTATCATTCTTTTTAGCTGATCCCACAATTGTAGAATCTTTACTCTTATAAGCAAGATATAAGTTTGTATCATCCCATGAAAGAGAAACATACGTGTCTTGCGTAGCTTTTAATCCAGAATTATGAATAACAAATGGACCGATAAAAGGAGTCTTCCAATCGGATAAATCCCCATCAATCGCGATAGGATTTGTTATTCTATGAATTGGAAAAATTTGCGAATAAGATGTAAAAGAAATACCAAAAACTACAACATAAAACAAACAGGGGAACTTCATAGACTGAATATATAGTTTTATACCGCACTAAAATAAACAAGAAATTTCAGATAACAATAAATTAAATTCAAATTAGCTTGAATTTAATTCGATTGGTTACATTTGTTGAAATAAAAATTTCACCAAAAAATTAACGATAACCCAAAACTTTAATTCATGAAAAAATGTTTTAGCGCTATTTTTTTCGCTGCATTTATTTTTAATTATGCAGGCGCACAAGGACTTCTTAATAAGTCCGAAACTACCTTTACAAGACAAGATACCTTACGCGGTAGTATTACCAAAGAAAGAGCTTGGTGGGATTTAAAATACTACCATCTAGATGTAAAAGTAAATCCTAAAGACAGTACAATTACGGGATCAAATACAATTAAATATACAGTTTTACAGGATTATAACAAAATGCAAATTGATTTGCAAAAACCAATGGATATCTACAAAGTAGTCCAAGATGGAAAAGAATTGAAATTTGAAAGAGAGGGAAATGCATTTTTTATTCAATTAATCGCAAACCAAAAAGTTGGTGAAGTAAAAGAAGTAAAAGTATTTTTTGGAGGAAAACCTAAAGTTGCTGTCCGACCACCATGGGATGGAGGTATTACTTGGAGAAAAGATAGTAATGGAAATGATTTCATCGCTTCATCATGTCAAGGATTAGGAGCAAGCATTTGGTGGCCAAATAAAGATCATATGTATGACGAGGTTGAAAATATGCTTATAAGTGTAAACGTTCCTGGGCACTTAACAGATGTTTCTAATGGTCGCTTGCAAAGCATTAAAAAAGAAAAAGACGGTACAAAAACTTTCAATTGGTATGTAGCAAACCCAATTAACAATTACGGCGTAAACATAAACATAGGTGATTACGTTAGTTTCTCTGAAAAATATAAAGGAGAAAAAGGGAATTTAGATTGTAATTACTACGTTTTAAGAGAAAATTTAGCGAAGGCTAAAACACATTTTAAAGATGTGCCAAGAATGCTTAAGGCATTTGAACATTGGTTCGGTCCATATCCATTTTACGAGGACAGCTATAAACTAGTCGAAGCGCCTTATTTAGGAATGGAGCATCAAAGTAGTGTAACATATGGTAACGACTATAAAAACGGATATAAAGGGCGTGATTTAAGCGGAACAGGCTGGGGATTAAAATTTGACTTTATCATTATTCATGAGTCAGGGCATGAATGGTTTGCTAACAATATCACTTATAAAGATATTGCCGATATGTGGATTCATGAAAGTTTTACCAACTATTCTGAAAGCCTTTTTGTTGAATATTATTATGGTAAAGATGCAGGTGCAGAATATGTAATTGGATGCAGAAAAAACATTAGTAATGACAAACCTATCATTGGTAACTACGATGTAAATAATGAAGGTTCAGGCGATATGTATCCAAAGGGGGCAAATATGTTACATACAATGCGTCAAGTGATTAACGATGATGCCAAATGGAGAGAAATTTTAAGAGGTTTAAACAAAACTTTTTATCATCAAACAGTTACAGGTAAACAAATTCAGGATTATATTAATACACAATCAGGCATTAATTTCAACAGGGTTTTTGCACAGTATTTAACCACAACTCAAATTCCGGTTTTTGAATATATCTTTAAAAATGGAACATTTGGATACCATTGGACCAACTGTGTTGCCAAATTTGATATGCCTGTTAAAGTTAAACTAAACGGCGAAGAAATATGGCTGAAGCCAACTACAGAATGGAAGTCGGAGAAAATAACAAGCGATAAACGAACAGTTGAAGTAGATAAAAATTTCTATGTAACAAGTTCTAATATTGTAGAATAAATTTTAAAAAACATCTTCTGAATAAAAGCAGTAAAGGCTTCCCAATAGTGGAAGCCTTTTTTATTTACTATAATTAAAACACAAGATTTTAAAGATATAAACAAGCTATTCTTACAAATATTTAAAAACAAGTAATTTATAAAAATATTTTTTTTAATTTAGACAGTACCAAATTAAACCATAAAAGTTTAATTATTAACAAACTAAAAAGCGTAATCCGAAAAGCTAAAGAGTAGGAAAAAATTAAATTATTACAATTATGAAAAATTTAAAAAACCTAAAAAACATTGAAATTATTACTAATGCTGCTCAAAAACTTATTTTCGGAGGTGTAAAACTCCCATATGTAAATCCAACAATCGGCTTATGCGATAGATTGTGTGGAGAAGCAGGAGGAGTACTATCTAATACACCAGGAAGAGGTGATGTTTGCTTACAGGGAACATCAACATGCTGTTATTGCAGATAATAAAATATACAAGAAAGACTTCCATAAGGAAGTCTTTCTTTTTAATATGTATAAGAAAAACAAACTAAAAAACTTGTTTTTTTAAGCTAAGAAAATCTGTCTCAGCTCTTAGTACCTCAGAAACTTAGTTTCTTAGAACCTAAAAAAACTACCTATTAATAAGCTTCGCTTTTTCCTTCATAATATCAGCAATTTTTCGATTCTCAATTTTGCTTTCAAGCCATGAAATAATATCCAAATATAAAAAAGCTCTTTTTTCATAAGTATTTTTTTCTAGCTCAATAAAACGCTCACGCATCTTTATAAATTCCTTCTTGATATCATTAGGATAGAAATTATTTAGATTCTTTAAGAACTTAATAATTTCTTTCTGCACTTCGTGTAAGTCATTCATTTTCAATAAAAACTTATACGTGTTTTTCAATTGATTCTCTAAATAATAATCTTTTCCTAATTCGTAATGAACAATAAGACACAATATTCGGGAGAAACACATTAAGTCTTCACGCATCGAAAGATTTTTATTATTTATAATTTTCTCTAAATAAAATATAGACTCATTATACTTCTCATTACCAAAATAAATACAAGCAATTTTATAAAAGAACAACATTTCGTGATGCTCATCAAGATGCTCATTATGCAACTTTATTTTATCTAAAATTTCAGGAATCAAATATTCACTTTCAGCAAAAGATGCATCAAGAATATGATAGTTTAGTTTATTGTTATACAGATATAAGAACGACAATGAAGCAACATTATCATTAACTGGAAAACGGGAATCATTAATAGTTTCTTCTAATAAAGTCAAATACTTCTTGAAATTCGATTTGTACTTTAACATATAAAGTGACTCCAAGAAATAATTATTCCCTTTTAAAAAGAATACAGGATTCAGATAAATCATATTTGGATTATCATAAAATAAGGTAACCCATTTATAAGAATATTTATAGCTAGCTAAAAAATCCTGAACCAAGAAACTACGCCATAAATTGGCATTATAAAACCAATATTTTTCACGGAAACCAAACTTACTTTCGTCTAATTTGGCAATATGTTTGTTAAAGTAATCATCAATATATTTATATTCTTCATCACTCTTAACATAACCAGTTTTTAGCATTATACCATATAACTGTAGAGACAGATTAGAAAGCTTACTAGAAATTGTATTGCGATAATTTAATTCTTTGGCCTGAATTACTAATTCGTCTGCGCGTCCTTGAATACTTCGCGTAATGTACTGAGACTCGATTAATTTCTCAAATTCAACAATTTCATACGCCATATATTTTTCGTCGTTCTCCATTGCTTGTATTTTGGTTTTATCCAAAATCTTCAAGCTCTGTTTATACAAACCTTTATTATATAGGATAGCAGCAAAATCAATTTGCTCACGTAGTTGATAACGAATGTTTTGACTAGGAATATTCAGGCGAATACTAACCAAAATCTGTTTGTATAGATACGATTTCAGATTAGATAATTGTACTTTTTTAATAATTCCACTTTTCAAAATAAGCTTCTCATCATAGACTTCAGATTTGTCTAAAATATTAAAAAGCTCGATAAATTTTGTATTTGAGCTCGTCTCTAATCGACTAGCAAAAATCTTAAATTGTCTCTTTTCTGATTTGGAAAGGGATTTTATTAATACAAATAAAAAATCTTTTTGATGGTTAGCCATTGTAAAATATAATAATGTAATTTATTGATATTTAGGTAGTTAATAACTTTTAAATTGTGTTATGAACAGTATATTTTCATTATAATGAATTTCATACTAAAGTAATACAATATATGTTTGTTATCAGGATGTGAAATTACATTAAATATATTAAAATGAATAGAGAGAAAGTTCAAATTTTTGACACCACCTTAAGAGATGGCGAACAAGTCCCAGGATGTAAGTTAGATACAAAACAAAAGTTAGTGATAGCAAAGCGCCTGGATGAAATGGGAGTTGATATCATTGAAGCTGGTTTTCCTGTGTCTAGTCCAGGAGATTTTTTATCAGTCTCTGAGATTTGCAAAATTGTAGAGAACGCCACCGTCTGTGGTCTTACAAGAGCAGTAAAAAATGACATAGATGTTGCAGCTGCGGCATTAAAACATGCAAAAAAACCAAGAATCCATACAGGAATCGGAACATCTGAATCTCACATCCTCCATAAACTAAACACAACCAGAGAAGATATTATAGCAAGAGCAAAATTTGCCGTATCACACGCAAAATCATATGTAGAAGATGTAGAATTTTATGCCGAAGATGCTGGTAGAACTGATAATGCATTCCTTGCAAAAGTTTGTGAAGAAGTAATAAAATCAGGTGCTACTGTGCTTAATATTCCAGATACAACAGGATATTGCTTGCCAGAGGAATATGGAGCAAAAATTAAATATTTAAAAGAAAACGTAAAAGGTATTGAAAATGTAATTCTTTCATGCCATTGTCATAATGATTTAGGAATGGCAACAGCAAATTCAATTGCAGGAGCTATAAATGGAGCAAGACAAATCGAATGTACGATTAATGGTATTGGAGAAAGAGCCGGAAATACAGCGCTAGAAGAAGTAGTGATGATATTTAAACAACATCCTTACTTAAATCTAGATACCAATATTAATACAAGACAGCTAAACGAAATGAGCCGTTTAGTATCTGAAAGTATGGGAATGATTGTACAACCAAATAAAGCCATAGTAGGAGCAAATGCTTTTGCACACAGTTCAGGAATTCACCAAGATGGCGTAATAAAAAACAGAGCAACATACGAAATCATGGATCCACTAGATGTAGGAGTGAATGAATCTTCGATTATACTTACAGCAAGAAGCGGAAGAGCGGCATTAGCATATCGCGCTAAGAAAGTAGGCTACGAACTTACCAAAGTGCAATTAGACATTGTATATGTTGAGTTTTTAAGATTTGCAGATATTAAAAAAGAAGTTTTAGATGAAGATATTCATCAAATCATAGAAGCTTGTAAAATAGAAAGTGAATTAGTTAGAAGCTAATTATAAAAAATAAATATAAGATTTAAATACATAAAGAACGAGGCATTATGAATTTGAAAATAGCAGTTTTATCGGGTGACGGAATCGGACCAGAGGTAATATTACAAGCAAAAAAAGCATTATACGCTATAGGCGAGGTATACAATCATGAATTTGTTTTTGAAGATGCACTCATGGGAGCAATTGCAATCGACAAAACAGGGAATCCACTACCAGAGCAAACTTTAAACCTTTGCCTGAATACTGATGCTGTACTATTTGGTGCAATCGGAGATCCTAAATATGATAACAATCCAAATGCAAAAGTTCGTCCGGAGCAAGGACTATTAAAACTGCGCAAAGAACTTGGTTTATTTGCAAATATTCGTCCAATAAAGCCATACAAAGCATTATTAGATGCATCTCCTTTAAAAAGAGAAATTATCGAAGGTGCTGATTTTACTATTTTCAGAGAATTAACAGGAGGAGCCTATTTTGGTGAGAAAAAACTAAACGAAGCAGGAACACAAGCCTCAGATTTATGTGAATACTCAGAAGAAGAGATTACAAGAATTACACATTTAGCTTTTAAAGCCGCACAAAATCGTCGTAAAAAAGTAACAATGGTTGATAAAGCCAATGTATTAGAAACTTCTAGATTGTGGAGAAAAGTTGTAAAAACGGTAAGTGAGGATTACCCAGATGTAACTTTAGACTTTTTATTTGTAGATAATGCAGCAATGCAAATCATTCTTAATCCAAGACAGTTTGATGTTATTTTGACAGAAAACTTATTCGGAGATATCTTATCAGATGAGGCAAGTGTTATTACAGGTTCAATCGGATTATTAGCATCAGCATCATTAGGAGGGAAAAATGCGCTTTTTGAACCAATTCACGGATCCTATCCGCAAGCAAAAGGGAAAAACATCGCTAATCCTATAGCATCAATACTATCGGCAGCCATGTTATTAGAACATTTTGGACTTTTTAAAGAAGCAAATAAAGTTTACGAAGCAGTAGAGAAAGCAATTGAATATCAAGTAGTAACAATTGATTTAAAATCAGATTCAAAATTTGGAACAAACGAAGTAGGTGAATTCATTTCAAATTTTATTTTAAGCAAAGATGACTTGCTTTATTTCAATAATGATAACGTACATATCGGACAGTCTACGATTGTTTAATGTATTTTGTTAAAATCATGATATTAATCACAAGAAGAAGTTGAAATGTTGAGATTTTATTTTTTTAGTAGTTTTAGTTTTTATACATTTGACACATCTAAAAAATAAACATGAGAATTTCAATTATTATTATTTCTGTCATTAATGTCAATGTGGTAATCACATATACATAGGGGAATGGTATAAATATAATTGAAAAATAATATTATAAACCTTCCAAATATTGGAAGGTTTTTTTTTGAATAAAAATTAAAAAAACGAAAATACAAAAAACACATAATGGAATTAAATAAGTACAGCAAAGTCATTACTCAAGACCAAACACAACCAGCAGCACAAGCAATGTTATATGGAATTGGTTTAACTGAAGAAGATTTAAAAAAGGCACAAGTTGGGATTGTAAGCATGGGTTATGAGGGAAACACATGTAACATGCACCTGAACGATTTGGCTAAAGATGTCAAAAAAGGAGTAGGAAATGCTGATTTAGTCGGATTGATTTTTAACACTGTTGGTGTAAGTGATGGAATCTCAAACGGTACTGACGGGATGCGTTTTTCATTGGTTTCACGTGATGTTATTGCCGATTCTATTGAAACTGTTATGGGAGCACAATGGTATGATAGTTTAATTGCTATTCCTGGTTGCGATAAAAATATGCCAGGTGCTTTAATTGCTATGGGAAGAGTAAATCGCCCAGCTCTTATGGTTTATGGAGGATCGATTCATTCAGGAAAATGGAAAGGAGAATCACTAAATATTGTTTCAGCTTTTGAAGCTTTAGGGAAAAAATTCCAAAATACGATTACAGATGAAGATTTTAAAGGAGTAATTCAAAATGCTTGCCCAGGAGCTGGGGCATGTGGCGGAATGTACACAGCCAACACCATGTCATCGGCAATTGAAGCATTAGGAATGAGTTTACCATTTAGCTCTTCATATCCCGCATTAAGCAATGAAAAAAAACAAGAATGTCTTGACGCAGGAAAAGCAATTAGAGTATTATTAGAAAAAGATATTAAGCCAAGAGATATTATGACTCATAAGGCTTTTGAAAATGCTATTACACTCGTAGCTGTTTTAGGAGGTTCTACAAATGCAGTAATGCACTTAATTGCAATGGCACATTCAGTTGATGTTGAAATTACGTTGGCAGATTTCCAAAGAATTAGTGATAAAACACCAGTTCTTGCAGATTTAAAGCCAAGTGGAAAATACATGATGGAAGATTTACATGATGTAGGAGGAGTACCAGCAGTAATGAAATATTTATTAAAAGAAGGATTCATACACGGAGATTGTTTAACCGTAACAGGAAAAACTGTAGCCGAAAATTTAGCTTCTGTACCAGATTTAAATGATGGACAAGAAGTAATTTTTGAAATTCAAAAGGCATTAAAACCAACTGGAAACATCCAGATATTATACGGAAATCTAGCTTCAGAAGGAGCAGTTGCCAAAATTAGTGGAAAAGAAGGGGAATATTTTGAAGGAACAGCAGTCGTTTTCGAAAGCGAATTTGATGTTATTCCAGGTATTCAAGCCGGAAAAGTAAAACCAGGAGATGTAGTCGTCATCAGGTATTGTGGACCAAAAGGTGGTCCAGGGATGCCTGAAATGCTAAAACCTACATCGGCTATTATAGGAGCTGGATTAGGAAGTAGCGTTGCACTTATTACAGATGGAAGGTTCTCTGGAGGTTCACATGGATTCGTGGTAGGACACATGACACCAGAAGCTTATGATGGTGGTGGTATAGCTTTAGTGCAAGATGGAGATTTAATTACCATTGACGCTATTAAAAATACAATCAACCTGAAAATATCTGACGCAGAATTTGACGAAAGAAAAGCCAACTGGATTCAGCCAGCTTTAAAAGCATCAAAAGGAGTATTACTTAAATATGCAAGATCGGTTTCAAGCGCCTCTACAGGTTGCGTTACCGATAAATAATTTTACAATAACAATTTCAAAAATCAATAGCAATGACGATACAATAACAAAAAATTAAAAGCAATAAAATAATAAAAATCAATTTATAGGTTATCATTGAATTTGATTTTTGACATTGTGATTAAATTTTGAAATTGATTTTTGACATTGACATTGAAAAAAACAATATACTATGAAAATATCAGGTGCAGAAGCTGTTATCAGATGCTTATTAGAAGAAGGAGTAGACTTGGTTTACGGATATCCGGGAGGAGCAATCATGCCAGTTTACGACGAATTATATAAATTTAAAGATCAATTACACCACGTTCTTGTACGCCATGAGCAAGGAGCAACACATGCAGCCCAAGGATATGCGAGAGCAACGGGAAAAGTCGGAATCGCAATTGCTACATCTGGCCCAGGAGCAACAAATTTGGTAACAGGAATTGCCGATGCTCAAATTGATTCCACACCAATGGTTTGCATCACAGGGCAAGTAGGCAAACACTTATTAGGATCAGATGCTTTTCAGGAAACAGATATTATCGGAATTTCAACTCCAGTAACAAAATGGAATTACCAAGTTACCGAAGCTTCAGAAATTCCTGAAATTATAGCAAAAGCATTTTATATTGCAAAATCAGGTCGCCCAGGTCCAGTTTTAATCGATATAACAAAGAATGCGCAATTTGATGAATTCGAATTTAGCTATAAAAAATGTACTGGAATAAGAAGTTATAATCCAGTTCCTAAATTAAAAATTGATAAAGTTGCAGAAGCAGCTGAATTAATCAATAAAGCCAAAAAGCCTTTTATCGTTTTTGGTCAAGGAATTATTCTTGGTCAAGCCGAAGAACAATTAAAAGCATTAATTGAAAAAACAGGAATCCCAGCGGGCTGGACAATATTAGGGCTTTCAGCTTTACCTACAGACCATCCATTAAACGTGGGAATGTTAGGAATGCATGGTAATTACGGTCCAAACTTACTAACTAATGAATGCGATGTATTAATTGCATTAGGAATGCGTTTTGATGATCGTGTTACCGGAAATTTAGCCACGTATGCTAAACAAGCAAAAGTGATTCATTTTGACATTGATCCAGCCGAAATAGATAAAAATGTTAAGACAGAAGTAGCCGTTTTAGGAGATGTAAGAGAAGCTCTGGATGCATTACTTCCGTTAATCGACAATAACAAACATGAAGGTTGGCACAATATCTTCAAAGAAAAACATCAAATCGAATTTGATTCGGTTATAAAAGAAGAATTAAATCCAACAAATAATAAAGGTATTTCGATGGGTGAAGCCATGGAAATGATTAACAAACACTCTAAAGGAGATGCAATAATTGTTTCAGATGTTGGTCAACACCAAATGTTTGCTTGCCGTTATGCAAAATTCAACACAACCAAGAGTAATGTTACTTCTGGAGGATTAGGAACAATGGGATTTGCATTACCTGCTGCAATTGGAGCAAAAATGGGAAGACCTGATCGTGAAGTTGTTGCTATTATTGGAGATGGAGGATTCCAAATGACTATTCAGGAATTAGGAACCATTTTTCAGACCAAAGTACCAGTAAAAATTGTAGTACTTAACAATGAGTTCTTAGGAATGGTGCGTCAGTGGCAAGAATTATTTTTTGACAACAGATATGCTTCAACAGAAATGATTAATCCAAACTTTGTTGCTATTGCTGAAGGATATTATATCCAAGCAAAAAAAGTAACAAAACGAGAAGATTTAGATGCGGCCGTAGCAGAAATGATGGCTTCAAAAGATGCCTATTTCTTAGAAGTTATGGTTGAAAAAGAAAATAATGTATTCCCAATGATTCCAACAGGAGCATGTGTTTCTGACATCAGATTAAGCTAAATAAAGAAGTTTAAAGTTTCAGGTTTAGTTTCAGGTTGCAATTTGGAACGTGAAATATGAAACAAAAAAAAACTAAAAGACAACATGGAAAACAGAACATTTACCATTTCGGTATACTCAGAAAATAATGTGGGCTTGTTAAATAGAATATCCGGAATATTCTTAAAGCGTCACATTAACATATTAAGTCTAAATGTTTCAGAATCAGAAATAGACAATGTTTCAAGATTCATTATAGTTGTAGAAACAACAGAAAAATGGGTTAAAAATATTGTTGGACAAATAGAAAAACAAATCGAGGTAATAAAAGCTTTTTATCATACAGATGAAGAAACCATTTATTTAGAAAATGCTTTATTCAAGATCCATTCAAATTTGTTATTTGATGAAAAACAAATTCAGAATATCATCAAAGAAAGCCAATCTACAATTGTAACCGTTTCACGCGATTTCTTTGTGATTTCAAAATCAGGAAGACGTTCAGAAATTGAAGAAGTACACGCTAAGCTGAAACCATACGGAATCATGCAGTTTGTACGCTCAGGAAGAATTTCGGTTTCTAAAGAAAAAATGGAAGTATCCACATTACTAGAATCACTAAAACTATAATCGGTTTCAGTTTTCAATACCAACTAACTTATACAATTATTAAATTTCACATTCATTAAATATTTTTTAAAAAAAATGGCAAATTATTTTAACACATTACCACTAAGATTACAACTAGAACAATTAGGCGTATGCGAATTCATGGAACAATCAGAATTCGCTGATGGAATTGCTGCTTTAAAAGGAAAAAAAGTAGTTATCGTAGGTTGTGGAGCCCAAGGCTTAAACCAAGGTTTAAACATGAGAGATTCAGGACTTGATATTTCTTATGCTTTACGCCCAGATGCAATTACAGAAAAAAGAGCTTCTTATAAAAACGCTGCTGAAAATGGTTTCAAAGTAGGTACTTATGAAGAATTAATTCCAACAGCTGATTTAGTATGTAACCTTACTCCAGATAAACAACATACAGCTGTAGTTACAGCAATTATGCCATTAATGAAAAATGGTTCGACACTAGCATACTCTCATGGTTTTAATATCGTGGAAGAAGGAATGCAAATTCGTAAAGACATTACTGTAATTATGTGTGCTCCTAAATGCCCGGGTTCTGAGGTTCGTGAAGAATACAAAAGAGGATTTGGTGTACCAACGCTAATTGCAGTTCACCCAGAAAATGACCCTAATAATTTAGGATTAGATCAAGCCAAAGCATACGCTGTAGCAACCGGAGGACATAAAGCAGGAGTTTTAAAATCATCATTTGTTGCCGAAGTAAAATCGGATTTAATGGGAGAACAAACTATTCTTTGTGGAATGTTACAAACTGGATCAATCTTATGTTTTGACAAAATGGTCGAAAAAGGAATCGAGCCAGGATACGCTTCAAAATTAATCCAATACGGATGGGAAACTATCACCGAAGCTTTAAAACATGGTGGAATCACCAATATGATGGATCGTCTTTCAAATCCTGCAAAAATTGAAGCTTATGAAATTGCAGATGAATTAAAAGACATTATGCGTCCATTATTTCAAAAACACCAAGACGATATTATGTCTGGAGAATTCTCTAGAAACATGATGATTGACTGGGCAAATGACGATGTTAATTTATTGACTTGGAGAGCGGCAACAGGAGAAACAAACTTTGAAAAAACTGCTCCAACAGAAGCTCCTATTTCAGAACAAGAATATTTCGACAATGGAGTATTAATGATTGCAATGGTTAAAGCGGGTGTAGAATTGGCTTTTGAAACAATGACAGAAGCGGGTATTATTGAAGAATCAGCATATTACGAATCATTACACGAATTGCCTTTGATTGCAAATACAGTAGCAAGAAAGAAATTATACGAAATGAATAGAATTATATCGGATACTGCCGAATATGGTTGTTATTTATTTGATCACGCTTGCAAACCATTATTGACCGATTTTATGAAAACTGTTGATACAAATGTAATCGGAAAACCATTTTCAACTTCAAACGGAGTAGACAATGCGGTACTTATTGCAGTAAACAAAACTATTCGTCAACACCCTATCGAAGAAGTAGGAGCCTGGTTAAGAGAATCAATGACCGCAATGAAAAAAATTGGATAATTAATGGGATTTCAACCTAAGTTGAAGTTTGCGCTGTATCTCTATTTTTATATAATATTTTGAATTAGTAAGCACTTATTAAGATAATATGGATATAGATGCATATTACTTTCACTTAACTACAAACGAGGAGATAGTTAAGTGGAGTAATACCTAATAAGAAACAGAATTAGTTCCGTCTTTTATTCTCCAATTAAATTAATAATGCTGCTACTATTCTCAAAAAATCAGAGAAGATATCTTAAGATACAGAATATAAGATTATTGCCTTTCATCTAGTATAGATAATAAAATAATTGTTTAATAATTCATCTATATCAATGTTTTCAGGCACTAAAATTAATTGTTGTTAATCTTGTTAATACTAAAGGCATGATAAATGATATCATGCCTTTTTTCATGTTAAGCAAATTTATCTAGTAATCACTAAATTTTAAACAATTGCAAATTAATTGCCATGTTTTAAATGTATATTACATTTTTTTGTCATTATTAATAAATTAAATAGTTTTAAGAATAGAAAGAGATTTAATACTTTTATAAAAAAATTGAGAAACAATGAGTTATTACAAAATTGAAAATTTAGAACAATATTTTAAACACTACAATAAATCTGTTCGTGAGCCAAGAAAATTTTGGGGAAAAATAGCAGAAGAAAATTTCACATGGTACCAACAATGGGAAAAAGTTGTCGATTTTAATATGGCAGATGCAGAGGTAAAATGGTTTTCTGAAGCAAAAGTAAACATTACCAAAAACTGTATTGACAGACATTTAAGTAAAAGAGGAGAAAAAACAGCAATAATATTCGAACCAAACGACCCTTCAGAAAGTTCATTACACATATCTTATAATGAGCTGTACGAGAGAGTGTCAAAAATGGCTAATGTTTTACGTGAACAAGGAATAAAAAAGGGAGACAGAGTTTGCATTTATCTACCAATGATTCCCGAATTGGCCGTTTCAATTTTGGCATGTGCACGAATTGGAGCAATACATTCAGTAGTATTTGCAGGATTTTCAGCTTCAGCTGTAACAGCAAGAATAAATGATAGCGAATGCAAAATGGTTATCACTGCTGATGGAGGATACAGAGGTAATAAAACGATTGATTTAAAAGCAATTGTTGATGAAGCATTAGAAACATGCCCATGCGTTACCAACGTTTTGGTTGTCAAAAGAACACAAACTGATGTAAAAATGAAAGAAGGACGTGACCAATGGTTACAACCGCTTCTAGACGCTGCATTAGATTATAATGTTGCAGAAATTATGGATGCTGAAGATCCTTTATTCATCTTATACACATCGGGTTCTACAGGAAAACCTAAAGGAATGGTTCACACCACTGCAGGTTATATGGTTTACACAGCTTATACATTTAAAAACGTGTTTAGTCATGAAGAAAATGATATTTTCTGGTGTACTGCAGATATTGGTTGGATAACTGGTCACTCATACATATTATACGGACCGTTACTAAATGGAGGAACTACTGTAATTTTTGAAGGAGTTCCATCGTATCCAGATTTTAGTCGTTTTTGGGAAATTATCGAAAAACACAAAGTAACTCAGTTTTATACAGCACCAACAGCAATACGTTCGTTAGCAAAAGAAAGCTTAGATTATATCCAAAAATACCCTTTAAAATCGCTTAAAGTAATCGGATCAGTAGGAGAACCTATAAACGAAGAAGCATGGCACTGGTACAATGATCACGTAGGAGATAAAAGATGCCCAGTTGTAGATACTTGGTGGCAAACAGAAACTGGAGGAATTATGATTTCACCAATTGCATTTGTTACACCTACAAAACCAACATATGCAACGTTGCCTCTTCCAGGAATTCAACCCGTTTTAATGGATGAAAAGAGAAACGAAATAGAAGGGAACCAGGTTGTTGGAAGTTTATGTATTAAATTCCCATGGCCAGGAATCGCTAGAACTATCTGGGGCGATCACCAACGTTATAAAGACACTTATTTCTCTGCATTTCCAGGTAAATATTTCACAGGTGATGGAGCATTAAGAGATGAAGTAGGTTACTACAGAATCACAGGTAGAGTAGATGATGTTGTTATTGTTTCAGGCCATAATCTAGGAACAGCTCCAATTGAAGATGCAATCAACGAGCACCCAGCTGTAGCAGAATCTGCAATTGTCGGATTCCCACATGATATAAAAGGAAATGCATTATATGGTTTCGTAATCTTAAAAGAAACTGGAGAATACAGAGACAGAGCAAACTTAAGCAAAGAAATCAACCAATACATCTCAGATCACATTGGCCCAATTGCTAAGTTAGATAAGATTCAGTTTGTATCTGGTTTACCAAAAACACGCTCTGGAAAAATCATGCGTAGAATTCTACGTAAAATAGCAGAAGGAGATTACTCTAATTTTGGTGATATTTCAACATTATTGAATCCAGAAATTGTAGAAGAGATCATGAAAGAAAAAATCTAACATATTTCCAAAATAAATACTAAAGCTGCCTCAATATTTCTGAGGCAGCTTTTTTTATTTGAAAATGATTTTTCTATTAAGAAATTACTTAAATTAGCAATAGTATAATATTATTAAGTTTAAAAACTAAATTAAAGACATCATTTCTGTTAAAAACAAATAATATCTACATATGAAAAAAAATCCTGATGTAGTAATTATTGGTGGGGGACTAGCAGGGCTAACTTGTGGCATTCATTTATCTAAAATGGGGCAACAAGTGATTTTGATTGAAAAAAACGAATTCCCTAAACATAAAGTTTGTGGAGAATATGTTTCTAATGAAATTAAACCTTATTTGGATTGGCTTGACTTAAAAATTCAGGACTTAAATCCTGCAACAATTACACAATTAGAATTTTCTATACCAAACAAAAAAACAATTCATTGTAATTTACCTCTAGGAGGGTTCGGACTCAGCCGTTACACATTAGATTATCATTTATATAAAAAAGCAATCGAAAATGGATGTGAAATAATTCACGATACTGTTGAAGATATAAATTTTGAAGATGACTTATTCACGATTACAACCTCAGAATTAAAAAAAATCACAACTCGTATTACTATAGGTGCATTTGGTAAACGCTCTAATTTTGATCAAAAATTACAACGGAAATTCATTTTAAAAAAAGCGCCTTGGCTCGCTGTTAAATCACATTACAAAGGTAAATTCCCAAATAACCTTGTTGGCTTATATAATTTTGAAGGAGGTTATTGTGGCGTTTCAAAAGTGGAGAACAATATAATAAACATTTGCTACCTAGTTAATTTTGAATCTTTTAAAAAACATAAAAACATTGATGATTTTCAAGCCAATATCATCTATAAAAACCCACATCTAAAAGAGTTTTTTAGTAATAGTACACCATTATTTGATAAACCATTAACTATAAGTCAAATTTCATTTGAAGAAAAAACAACAATCGAAAATCATATCATAATGGTTGGAGACAGCGCTGGCTTAATTCAGCCTTTATGCGGAAATGGCATGGCAATGGCGATTCATAGTGCCAAAATTGCTTCTGAATTAATTGTAGATTTCTATACTAAAAAAACCATTTCAAGAAAAGAGCTTGAAAAAAAATACATCCAATCATGGGACTATAATTTCAAGAAAAGATTAAAAACAGGTCGCTTTCTTGCCTCACTTTTACAAAATAAAAAAAAATCAGCCGTTATAATGTGGCTACTAATTCAATTTCCATTTTTACTGCCTCAAATTATAAAAAGAACACATGGTAAATCTATAATTCTAAATTAAGAATGGCTATAAAAACCAAATATAGAACGGATGATCCTGAGATTATGGATGATTTCAATTTAAAAGGGGAAGTTTTACAAAATGCATTGGATAAAATTGCTAAAATAAATCAGCTTCTTGGAGGAAACCAATTAACTTTACAAGGAGTCGAAAAATTATTGGATGGTATTACCAAAGAGCAAACAATAACGATTATCGATGTAGGCTGT
The DNA here is from genome assembly GCF_020991525.1 of Flavobacterium sp. EDS. Lineage (NCBI taxonomy): Bacteria > Pseudomonadati > Bacteroidota > Flavobacteriia > Flavobacteriales > Flavobacteriaceae > Flavobacterium > Flavobacterium sp. EDS. The sequence goes on along the minus strand of NZ_JAJMOZ010000011.1, from coordinate 34,366 downwards.
GGAAATGGAGACATGCTAAGAATGCTAGCTGATTATGCATTAAAATACGATTGGGATTTTAAACTAATAGGTATCGATGCTAATGCATTTACAATAAATTACGCCCGAAAATTATCTATACATTACCCCAATATAAATTATCGATGCGAAGACATATTCAATGAAGCTTTTAGTAAATTAGAATACGACATTGCATTATGTACATTGACTTTACATCATTTTAGAAACAATGAAATAATTAATCTCGCAACCATTTTTAATACAAATGCAAGACGTGGTGTCGTAATAAATGATTTACACAGGAGTATCATTTCCTATCGCTTATTTCAAGCAATGTGCTTTGTTACCCGGTTAAACGGAATGTCAAAAAAAGATGGACTTACATCTATCTTAAGAGGATTCACAAGAAGTGAGTTACTTGATTTTTCAAAACAATTAAACTTAAAAAAATACACCATTCAGTGGAAATGGGCTTTCCGATATCAATGGATAATTTCAAAAATATGAGTGTAAAAATAGCCAGCGTTGCCAAGCAATTGCCTAAATATTCAAGAACGACCGAAGAAATTATTCCATTTTTAGATTCATGGCTATTTGGTCAAGATGAACGCTTTATCAGAAAAGTAAAAAAAATTTTTGAAGGTGCCGCTGTCGATAAACGATATTCCATAATGGATCCTATCGAAGTTTTCTCTCACACCTCTTTTGAAGACCGAAACGATATTTATGTCCGAGAGGTCATTGATTTAGGAGAAAAGGTCTTAAAAAAAGCATTAAGTAAATCAAACTGGGAACCAGAAAGTCTTGACTATATTATTACAGTAAGCTGTACTGGCATCATGATTCCGTCTTTGGATGCCTATCTTATAAACAAACTCAAACTGCGTCAGGATATCGTACGGCTTCCTGTAACCGAAATGGGCTGTGCTGCTGGAATTTCTGGAATTATTTATGCCAAAAACTTTTTAAAAGCCAATCCAGGAAAACGTGCTGCCGTAGTTGCAGTCGAAAGTCCAACGGCAACATTTCAGTTAAATGACTTTTCAATGGCTAATGTTGTGTCGGCGGCAATTTTTGGAGATGGTGCTGCTTGCGTATTATTATCTTCACATGAAGCAGATAATGGCCCTGAGATTCTTGATGAAGAAATGTATCATTTTTACGACAACATCCATATGATGGGATTTAAGCTTGTAAACACTGGTTTGCAAATGGTACTGGATATTGAAGTTCCTGAAACAATTGCATCACATTTTCCTGATATTATCCATCCGTTTTTAGCAAAAAACAATTTAAAAATAGAACACATTGATCATTTAATTTTTCATCCGGGAGGAAAAAAAATTATACAGACAGTAGAAGAGTTATTCACCGATTTAGGAAAGAATATTGACGACACAAAAGAAGTACTCCGTTTATACGGAAATATGTCGAGTGCAACTGTTTTATATGTTTTGGAACAAATTATCAATAAAAAACCCAAAAAAGGAGAAAAGGGCTTAATGTTGAGTTTTGGGCCAGGGTTCTCAGCTCAACGTGTCTTATTACAATTTTAAAGTAAATGGTTTTAAATATTTATCATAAATTCTAAAAATGACAAGTCAGGATATTATATCTAAATTACCATACAGCAAGCCTTTTTTGTTTGTAGATAAAATTATATCTATATCCGAAAATGGAGTAGAAGGAACGTATTATTTTGATAAAGATTTAGACTTTTACAAAGGACATTTCATATCAAATCCAGTTACACCTGGCGTAATACTGACCGAAGTCATGGCACAGATTGGATTAGTATGTTTAGGCATATATATATTAAATAAAGAATTCAATATAACAACTTCAATTGCCTTAACATCAATTGAAATAGATTTTTTAAAAGCTGTTTATCCGAATGAAAATGTAACCGTAATTTCAGAAAAAATATATTTTAGATTTGGAAAATTAAAATGTAAAGTTAGCATGAAAAACCAACTCGGAATTGAGGTTTGTTCCGGAACGATTGCTGGTATGATTGTTTAAATTATAATCTTTAAAATAAGTAAGATGCAAAAAAGAGTTGTCATTACAGGTCTTGGAGTTGTTGCCCCAAATGGAGTAGGACTTGATGCATTTACAAATGCAATAAAAAAAGGCCTGTCGGGTATTAAACACGATGCCGAATTAGAGCGCTTACAATTTTCTTGTCAGATCTCAGGAAAGCCAGAATTATCAACTGAACTGATTGGTAACTATTTCACAGAACTTGAATTACGTAATTTTAATGCCTCGGGTATTCTTTATGGCGTAATAGCTGGCTTAGATGCTTGGAAAGATGCAGGATTAACAATTCTAAAAAACGAAGAACCTGATTGGGATAGCGGAACAATTTTTGGCGCAGGAACATCGGGAATAGAAAAATTCAGAGAAAGCATCTATAAAATTGATGATTTACAAACTAGACGATTAGGAAGTACTGTTGTAGCACAAACTATGCTTAGTGGCGTGAGTGCTTATTTAGGCGGTAAACTTGGTCTTGGAAATCAAGTTACCACCAACTCATCAGCTTGTACAACTGGTACAGAAAGTGTTTTAATGGCATATGAACGAATAAAATTAGGTCAAGCCAAACGTATTTTAGCAGGAAGCACTAGTGATTCAGGCCCTTACATTTGGGGAGGTTTTGATGCTATGAAAGTTTGCACATTCAAACACAATGACGCTCCAGAAAGTGGCTCAAGACCAATGAGCGCTAGTGCTTCTGGGTTTGTTCCGGGTAGTGGCGCAGGAGCTTTGATACTCGAAGATCTAGAAACTGCCTTAGATAGGGGAGCCCGAATTTATGCTGAAGTACTAGGAGGGAACGTCAATTCTGGTGGGCAACGTGGAAGCGGAAGCATGACAGCTCCAAATGCAACTGCTGTACAAAAATGTATTCGCAATGCAGTAAAAAATGCAGGTATTTCTCCTTCAGAAATTGATTTAATTAACGGACACCTAACAGCAACGTCTAAAGACGCGTTGGAAATCGATAATTGGAGCATTGCGTTAAATCGCAAAGGAAACAACTTTCCATACGTAAACGCATTAAAATCAACTGTAGGCCATTGTTTGTCTGCTGCTGGAAGCATTGAACTAGTAGCTTCAGTTTTACAGTTATATCAAGGATTTATTTCTCCAAATACAAATTGTGAAGATATAAATCCCGAAATCACATCTATTATCAACAAATCTAAAATCCCAACTCAATTAATTAACGCTAATTTAAATATTATTGCCAAAGCTAGCTTTGGTTTTGGAGACGTTAATGGTTGCGTAATTTTAAAAAAATATAACTAACATTAACCTAATACTAGCATCAATATGAATAACCAACAACTATTAACCGAATTAAAGACAATTATTAAACCTTATGTAAAGAATGATACTGCTTTTGAAAATTTTACAGAAGACACAAATTTTATAACTGATTTAAATATTAATTCTGCCAATTTAGTCGATATTGTCCTAGATGTCGAAGAATTTTTTGACATTATAATCGATAACGAATCGATGGAAAAATTGGTTAATGCAAAAGCTGCTTTAAGTATAATCCAATCAAAACTAAACGAAAATGATCGGAAATGATATTGTGGATTTAGAAACTGCACAAAGAGAAAGTAATTGGAAACGCAAAGGATTTTTGGATAAGATTTTCACTTATGAAGAACAATTACTTATTCTAAACTCTAAAGTACCTGAAATTATGGTTTGGAATTTATGGAGCCGTAAAGAAGCTGCTTATAAAATATACAATCGCGAAACCAAAATAAGTGGCTATTTTCCAACTAAGTTAGTTTGTTTTTACGAAAGTCTTAGTTCTGGTACTGTATCAATAAACAACCGTTTATACTATACACAATCAATAATTACAACAGATTATATAAATACTGTTGCTGTCACTCAAAAAGAAAATTTAAATAAAATTTTAGTTTTAGATATTAAAACTAAAATTCATAAAAAACATGGCATTCCTTATGTAATTGATTCTAATACAAAATCTTTTATACCAGTCTCAATAAGCCATCATGGACGTTTTATAGAGTCTGTAAGAGTTATGCCGTAAAACAAAATGTAAATTAAATATGAATTCCACTAATTTACACTAATAAGTTTCGTGAAAATTCGTGGAATTCGTGTTTCTCTTTGTTTTTATGAATATTATTTTATCCCTAATCTTGATTTTAGTTTTAAAAATAACAAAGCAATTCTATAAGCATCTTCTGAAGATGAGTTTCTTTCGCTTTTTGGTATCTTATAAATATCACATAATTCATCTAGAGAGAACTGCCTGTCATTAATATCATGCAGTTTACGATACATGACATCCACATCTAATGCCTCATTTTTAAGTCTTCCACAATCCAGTTTTTCTAGAGCGGCATTAATCATTTCTACATCAAAATTTATATGATGCCCAACTAAAACGCCATTACCAATATATTCTATCAATGCCTTAAGTGCTTCAGGTTCTGGTAATTTTTCCATTTTACTCTCAATAATAAACTCATTTGTAAGTCCATTATCATGGAAGAATTTATATTGTAACAAGACAGCTTCAAAGCTATCTTGAATAATAATACTGTTATTTACAACAGCAAATGAACCAATAGATAAAATTACATCTTTCGTTGGGTTCAACCCAGATGTTTCGGTAGATAACACAACAAAACGCTCTGATTTAGTCTCAAATTTAGCAAGGTATTCTTTCCAAAAATCAGGGTATTCTTTGTTGATATTTTTCAGCCATTCTAGCATATTACGAAAATTGGGTCAGTTGAAATTTATTTTTTATAAGCTCTTCTAGCTCTTTCATTGGAGCTAATGCATTTTTTAGTTTGTCTTTATCGCTTTTTGATAGTTCGCTTAAGTTGATATATTGTCCTGAATCATCATTCTTTAATCCCTCGATAGTTCTAAACTTTGATAAGGTTAAGAAAGCTTCGGCACAACTAAGATAAACATCAGCATGCTTAGAATCTGTAATTGCTAGTTGCTTGAATCTTAAATAGGTATTTTTAATTCCTTTTATGTTCGAACTTAATATTAGTAAACGTGCTCCATCAATTAAAGGCATTAATGCACGAGTTTTAATATCGAATTTAAACTTATGCGGTCCTTCTTCTTCAACATTAAATTTCTTAAAGAAACTTAATGGTGAGTTTTTTCTCAATGCATCATTTCCTAAGAAATCAAAGAATAAAACATTGTTTACAGCATTTTTAAATATCACATTTTCAATCACTTCTTCAATTTTCGGCTCTCCAAAAACAATTTCATAATCAAAGAAAATACTACTTAAATCATTGCTATTTTCACCTGGAGTATTCATCCAGCTGTTGTATTGTTTTGTCCAGTCAGTCAATGACTTACACCACAACATATTACTTGCCATATGCCCGTTTGGACAATAGTCATATCCGATTTTCTCTAATGTTGCGGTAGTTCTTTTAGCAAGCTGTAAGAAATAATCTTTTACATCACGGTATTTTTCTGCAGTAACATCTTCAAAAATCAAAATACTATCCTGATCGGTCAATAAAAGCTGTTCTTTTCTTCCTTGACTTCCAATACTTAACCATGCAAATCGAGCAGGAGGTGACCCCATCTCTAAAATTGATAATTCAACTGAACGTTTTATTAACGCCAAATTAATCTCATTTGCAATATTACTTATATGGGAAATCGGGATGTTTTTTTGTATATAATTCTGAATCAAATCTGACAAACGATCTCTAATTTGCTTTAAATCTTTAGGCAGTTGTGAACGTTTAATTTCTTTTATCAAAACTCCTGGATTGCTAGCTTGCGCAACAATTAAGTCGTGTTCAGAAATAACTCCTTTTACAGCCGATTTACTAGTTCCGTCTTTAGTAACACATAAATGACTTACATTATGCTTTAACATTAACAATTGCGCTTCTGCTAAAGAAACATTTTCTATTACAGTTACAACAGGCGAGGACATGATTTTATCTACCGTTTCGTCGATGGAGAATCTACCTGTAGCAATTTTAGATGATAAGTCGGCATCAGTTACAATTCCGATTGGATTGTTATTCTCGCAAACGACAACATTATCCACCATAGCATCTGTCATGCGCAAAGCAACATCTTTAACAATATTGTTTGCTTCTGCTTTTAGTGGAGAGTTATTATAACTTAAAGACTGTATATATTGTATTTCTGACTGTTGATCAGAATAGAATATATTATCTGAAATATGATTTCCCTTAAAATCTGAATTATCTTTAGTATGACGCGTGTTTGCAGCAAAACTCTCTAATAAGAAATTTAAAACATCTGGATTGTTTGCAACAAAAGGCCTAAACACAGCGATTGGTATTGCATACACAATACTTTCTTCTCTGGCTTTTGCAGTCATCATATAGTTATTCTTGGCGAAAAAAGGACGTAAACCAAATATATCGCCATCATGGCATTTATTCAATAAAGTTTCTTCAGCATCGGCAATTACCGATAAATTTATAACACCTGAAGCAACCACATAAAAACTATCGTGTAAGGGATCGTTAATTTGAAACAATACAGCGTGTTTTTCTAAATTAATAACGCGAATATTGGTTGCAATCTCAGATAACTCTTGAAAAGTTAAATTATCGAATGGCGGATATTCTTTCAAGAAATCTGCAATATGCTCAGCAATTGTATTCATAAGTTGGATAAAATTTTAGAAAGTATCGTTTGTAAAAATAATAAAATAAACCCTTACGATGAAAGCATAAATAATTTTGAATCTATTTATTTTACCATATATTAAGCTAAAATAAGCAATAAAAGCATGCAATTACAAAGATAGGGCTTGATATAACTATTTTCAGGTTTAAAAACATTCTATTTTACATAATATAAATTATAGGTCAAAATACTATAGTGCAAAATACAGCTGTATGTTGTCCGTATTTGCGATATTCTAAATCTTATTTTAAAAAGTTTGATGTAATTAAACCTCGTACAATTGGAATCTTTGTAAAAGAAACTAAACAGATGAATTAAAACATATCAAATAATAATTGACCGGCGTTTATTAAAATTGATTGATAAGTTTTCAATAAATAAATAAATTATAATTGGCGAATACTTGATATACACAAAAATTAAACTTGTAAGTTCATTTAATGAAAACTTAAATCTCTTGAAACGACTTATCTGATTTATATATGAATTGCTATCAATATTTTAATGAATACTGCTTAGTGAGATGATTTCTGAATATTTAATCATAATATCATATTACTATATTTCTATTTGACATAATATACTAATCTTTTAGCTCAAATCTCTGGTCTTCGGCTACTGTAATTTGAGTTGCGTTTTTTTATGAATATCAACAACTTTTCATATTGCTAATTTAAAATAATACAGCATATTCAATCCATCACAGAATATTTATACCACAAAAGCATAATTTTAAAAAACAACATTTACCTTTGTATATTAATTCTTTTAAAGAAAAAGATTATATTTGATATTATGACACATACTGATATGCCAAATAAAAAAATACATCAAGGTCGAAATATAAAACGTTTCCGAGAAATGCTCGGTATCAAACAAGAAGCACTCGCATTTGAACTTGGCGATGACTGGAACCAAAAGAAAATATCATTACTCGAACAAAAAGAAATCATAGAGTCAGATATACTTGCGCAAGTAGCACATATCTTAAAAGTACCTGCGGAAGCTATCGAGAATTTTGATGAAGAACAAGCTGTAAATGTTATTGCAAATACTTTTAATGATGAAGCATTCATTGGTAATTCGGGCGGAACTTATAATATCAACCCAATCGAAAAAATAATTCAACTTCACGATGAAAAGATTGCTCTTTATGAGCGTATGCTAAAAGAAAAAGATGAAATGATGACAAGGTTGGAAAAATTGATTCAAGGGAAATAAAATCTTAAAAATCTATATATCAATCTTTAATGCCTATATATCTATAAATAATTAGTCTCGCTAAGCGTAGAAACATAAGGAAAACAATACAATTACTTCAATAAAAAAACCATCTTATTTCTAAGATGGTTTTTTTATTTATACTTACGATAGCATTAATATTTCTTTAAGTAAACTGATTTACCATTTACAAAAACTCCAAACTGGTTTTTATCTTCATAGTATACCGTTTTTATGACATCTCCTTTAAAAACAGAAATATCTCCGTGAGTTCTTCCATCAGCTTTTGTAGTATAATCATACTTCATTGTTTTATTATAAGGTCCAATTGCTAAGCTATATGCAGAGAATTGTGTTCCTCTTAAATCAAATTCTTGCTTTGAGTCAATGATCTTATCATCGCTGTAAAAATTAGTAATTTGCTTAGTAAGTGGAATATCAGGATAAAATTCATTAACTTTTTTAATAAATTCATACTGCTCAACACTTACCGGCTCAATTTTGGAAGTAACTGTTTGAGAAAAAGAAACTGTAGTAACTAAAAGTAATAATAAGGCACATCTTTTCATAATTGAATAATTTTAAATTAATAATTATAGCCCTTTACAAAGCTAACTTGTTAAAAAATTAGATTTTTCACTAAAAATTTCTTTAATGAATTAACAAGGTACGAAATATTTATCTTTGCATTGAAATAAAAATATTATTTTTTAAATAAATGACTACAAAAAAATACATCAAATTAATCCTTATTTTAGGTTCTCTAACTGCTCTTGGTCCGTTTTCTATCGATATGTACCTACCTGGTTTCTCTGGAATTGCCCGAGATTTAAATACTACTGTTGCAAAAGTATCGATGAGTTTATCTAGTTATTTTATAGGTATTTCGGCTGGACAATTGCTTTATGGGCCTTTATTGGATCGATTTGGAAGAAAAAAACCCTTGTTTGTTGGGTTAATGGTTTACATTTTGGCTTCTTTGGGATGTATTTTTGTTACTGATATTGATACTTTTATTGGTTTGCGTTTTTTACAAGCCGTTGGTAGCTGTGCTGCAACTGTTGCTTCTGTTGCTATGGTTCGCGATCTTTTTCCTGTAAAAGATATCCCTAAAGTATTCTCTATGCTTATGCTTGTTGTAGGTCTTTCGCCTATGCTTGCTCCAACTATTGGTGGTTACGTAACTTCTGATTACGGATGGCATACTGTTTTCTTTATCCTAATGTGTATGGGAATTGTGATTTTAATGGCTGCTCAAATTGGCTTGCCTAACACACATAAACCTGATACCTCTATTTCGTTAAAACCCAAACCTATCATTACAAACTTCCTTAAGGTTGTAAAAGAGCCTCAGTTCTTTACTTATGCCTTTACTGGTGCTGTATCTTTTTCTGGTTTATTTACTTATGTTGCCTCCTCTCCTATCGTTTTTATGGATATTTTTGAAGTTGATGCTAAAATATATGGCTGGATTTTTGCCTTTATGTCTTTGAGTTTTATTGGTGCCAGTCAACTGAATTCTTTTTTATTAAGAAAGTTTTCTAGCGAACAAATGATTTTTGGTGCTTTGATTACTCAATCTGTAATTAGTATTGTCTTTTTGATTTTGGCAATAAATAACCTTCTTGGTTTATACCAAACAATTGGTATGTTGTTTATTTATTTGGCTTGTTTGGGAATTTCAAATCCTAATACTGCTGGTCTTACAATGGCTCCGTTTGCCAAAAATGCTGGTAGTGCATCGGCGTTAATGGGTGCAATTCAGCTTGGTTTGGGCGCAATAGCCTCTTTTGCTGTTGGTATTTTTGTAAAGAACTCAATTATTCCGATGGTTGCTATTATGACAACAACTACAATTACTGCTTTTATTATTTTAAATATTGGTAAACGATTTATAAAAGAAAAAGTTGCTATTTCTAACAATGACGAAGCAGGAATGATTCATTAGTTTTTTTAAGGTTCTAAGCTTCTAAGGTTCAAAGTTGCAAAGGTTCTAAAAAAGGTAATATTGAGAAAGTAAGATGCAAGATACGAAATACAAAACGCAAGACTTACCAAAAATTGTCAAGCTAAGCGGAGTCAAAGCTATATTTAGCAATAAAGGTTTTGAACTACTAAGACTCTGGGACTCTAAGATTTTTTTTTAGATTCTGAGTCACTCAGTTCCGATAACTATCAGATCTGAAGTTCTAAGCTACTAAGGTTCAAAGTTACAAAGGTTCTAAGTTGCAAAGGTTCTAAAAAGGTAATATTGAGAAAGTAAGATGCAAGATACGAAATACAAAACGCAAGACTTACTAAAAATTGTCAAGCTGAGCGGAGTCGAAGCTATATTTAGCAATAAAGGTTTTGAGCTACAAAGGCATAAAAAATAATATTTGGACTGAGACTTCAAGCTATGCCTAAAACTAAGAGCAAAATACTGAAAACGAGGTTTCTTGTTCTAAAATGACAAAATAGAGACTGAATACAGACTCTAAAAAACAAAAAAGGTTTTTCTTTAGATTACTCTAAGAAAAACCTTTTTATATATAAATTACTTAATCGTAATCTTTATTAAAACTGCAATTTAATTTATTGCCTGTTTTTTATCTGGTCTGATAATCATACGTAGTGATTGATCTTTTGCAAAATACGCTACCATCCAATTATAAAATGTACTTAAGCGATTGCGATAAGTTATCAAGGAAACAAGGTGAATAAATAACCAAATTGCCCAAGCTAAGAACCCATTAAAATGCCACTTAGGTTTTGGCAAATCTACAACTGCTTTATTTTTACCAATAATTGCCATAGATCCTTTATCAAGATATATAAATGGCTTTAGCGGTTTATTTTGAACAATTGCTTTAAAGTTTTTAGCTAAGTTCACTCCCTGCTGAATTGCTACTTGCGCTACTTGCGGATGTCCGTTTGGAAATGCTGGATCTGTATCCATGATAGATGTATCACCGATAGCATAAATATTTTGCATTCCATTTACTTTATTATACGCATCGGTTGCCATACGTTTGCCACGTCCGTAACTTTCCATCGGAATACCGTCAAAGGCTTTCGCTGAAACTCCCGCTGCCCAAATTAGGTTTTTGGTATGAATGGTTTCTCCGTTTGAAAAATGTACTATATCATCTACATAATCAGTAACGCGATTATTTAGTTTTACCACTACTCCTAAATCTGTAAGTGCCTTAAGTGTATCTTGCTGCGAAGCTTTGCTCATTGGTGCCAATAGCGCATCTCCCCCATCGACCAGGTACACATTACTTGCTGTGGTATCTAGTTCTGGATATTCTTTTAGTAAAATGTTTTTACGCATTTCAGCAAACATTCCCGAAACTTCTACTCCTGTTGGTCCACCTCCAGCTACAACAATCGTTAATAGTTTACGACGTTTACGAATATCTTTGGTAATGGTAGCCTTCTCAAGGTTTTTAAGCAGTGTATTACGCATTACGATGGCATCGTTTAGCGTTTTCATCGGAATGGCGTTTTTCATTACGTTTTCCATTCCAAAATAACTAGTTTCGGCTCCTGTTGCAAATACCAAGTAATCGTATGCTAATTCTCCGTTATTAAGAATTACTTTGTTTTCGGCTGGAGCTACTTGTTGGAGTTCTCCCAATCTAAATTGCAAGTTTTTCTTGCCTGCAAAAAATTTCCTAAATGGATAACTAATGCTTGATGGCTCTAAAAAAGCGGTCGCAACCTGATATATAAGTGGTGGGAAAAAGTTATAGTTATTTTTATCTACAAGTGTTACTTGTATTTGAGGCTGGTTTACAAGCTCTTTGGCTAGATTTATTCCTGCAAAACCGCCTCCTATGATTACTATCTTCATATATGCTGTCTATTAAATAGGTTTTATAAAAAAATACCTTATAAAAGTACAACATATATTAACAGTTACATACTCATCAATACTTACTTTTTGAATTTTTTAACAGGTTTTTCAACTGCCTCTGGTTTGTTTTGCAAGATATAATTTGCCAACAACTTTTCTATCAATTCATCTTTAGTTAAATGATGAAAAACTGTTTTTACTTTTGTCTTTAAATCAGTTGAAACGTCGTGATTTGGTTTTGTTTTAAAAATTTGTTTTGCCCACAATAGTGTATTATTCTCTTCTAAACTTGCAACTGATGGTTTTTTGAACTCTGTGAATTTAATTCCTAATTCTTTTTCAAAATCAGCGATTTCTACAACTTCTTCTGGTTGCAAAACTGTAAGTGATAATCCTTTTGCTCCTGCTCTAGCTGTTCTTCCGCTACGGTGTACATAAGCTTCGTAAGCATCTGGCAAATGATAATTTACTACATATGAAATTTCTTTAACATCTATTCCTCTAGCTGCCAAATCTGTCGCAACTAATATATTAATATGTCCTTCACGAAATTGCTCCATGATTCTATCACGGATTCCTTGTGATAAACTTCCGTGCAATGCTCCTGATGAAAAACGATTTATTGCTAAGTTTTTAGCTAGTTTGTTTACTGCCGCTTTTGTTTTACAAAAAATAATTCCGCGTTCTCCCTCTCTAGAATTCAAGAAATGCATTAAAACATCTAGTTTCTCAATCGGATCAACGACTATATATTCATGGTCAATTCCTTGATTTCCTACAGTTTCCATGTCGGCACTTACCTGAATTACATTTTTAGATAAGTAATTCTGAATCAATTGCTTGATCGTTCCTGGCAATGTTGCTGAAAACAGGAGTGTTGTATGTTTTTTTGGTAATTCGGCTACGATTTCATCTAGACTTTCTTTTAAGATTGAAACCATTTCGTCAGCTTCATCCAATATAAGATATTGTGTCTCTTTTAGATTGATTGCTTTACGCTGAATTAAATCGATTAAACGCCCCGGTGTAGCAACTACTATATGTGTAGGTTGTGTAAGACGCTCTATTTGTGGTTTTATTGGAATTCCTCCGCAAGTTGCTGCTATAGAAACTTGTGGCAGGTATTTTGAAAAATCTTCTAAATTTTTAAATATCTGATGTCCTAATTCTCTTGTTGGAACTAAAATCACTGCTTGAACTGTAGGGATTTCAGGATTTATTAGCTGTAACAATGGTAATCCAAAGGCTGCTGTTTTTCCTGTTCCTGTTTTGGCTAAACCTACTACATCACTGTTATTAGCTAAAATTAGCGGAATAGCTTTCTGCTGAATTTCGGTTGGAGTACTAATATTTAATTCGGTTAGCGCTTTTAGTATCAGTGCTGAAATTCCTAAATCTGAAAATTGTTTTGACATTGTCTTAATTTATTTAAAATTGAAAAATTTAAAGATTTAAAAATTTCTAACTATTCTTTATTTTACCATTAAGAAATTAAGGAAGATTAAGCTTAATCTCTTACTAGTTTATTTTTTTGTTTCTTGCCACTGATTAAAATGATTTTTCTTAATCTTGTCTTCCTGACAAAGGAAGGATCTTCACTCGCTTAATTAGTTTTGCATAGAATTATGCAATTTTAAAAAAGGCTTAATTTTTCTTAATTTCTTAATGGTTTGTTTCTAAACCACTAATTGTACTAATTTTTATTTTTTTACCATTAAGAGATTAAGTTTTATTTAAACATACCTTAATCTCTTAATGATTTCATTTTTTTGTTTTACTATAAATACGAAAACCCTAGCCCTGATGGAAGCGATATCCTTTTATTTTTTTTTCAAAAAATAAAAGATAAAGCATACAGCAGGTCCCGATAGCTATCGGGATAGCTCCTAAAAGCTCTTCGACTCCGCTCAAAGTGACAGATTGTAGGATTCTCTCATACAAATACTCTTCGACTTCGCTCAGAGTAACAAACTACTATAACTTTTATTCAAAGTGAGTGATGCTTTTGACTTTAAGACTTTCGGCTTTAAGACTCAAAAGAATATCAATCTGGTTCGTTCATTATTTTTTCACGGTATTTTTTACCAGTTAATAACACCAACTTCAATTTATAATCGTCTATAAGCCATTCGCGGTAATTCTTGCTACATTGACTCAAACATTTTGAATATCGTTTGATACGACAATCGATATCGTCGTCTAGTTCTTTTCCTAGTGCTTTTGCCTCTTGTAACGTTTCAGTATTATCTACACACATTGCAGCGTGTTGTTCTAATGACTTATCTAAAACGACCTTTGAGCGTAAATTTTGTGCTATTGCAATTTTATGTTCTTCATCGACATCAAAACTTACATCGGCTGTCTTACTAAATTTTGCACGCAATTCTGGTGGCATGCTGTATTTAAAATACAATTCGATTTCGGTATCATCTCTTAAATTCTCCAAATAAAATTCTGGTGATTTAAAAATATGTTGCCAATTTACTGGCTCACTCCATAATCCGAAACGTGCTGCATTATTTCCTAAATCGATAACTGTAAACTCATCTTTATTAGGTAATTTTCGAGAACCACGTCCTATCATTTGGTAATACAAAGTCAATGATTTGGTTGCTCTATTTAATATAATGGTTTCTACTGTCGGTTCATCAAATCCTGTAGTTAAGATTCCTACTGATGTTAAAATTGCATCTGGAGTTTTCTTAAACCATTGTAATATATCTTTTCGTTCTTCGTTGCTACTTGTATTATCAAGATGACGAATATCATAACCTGCTTCTCTAAAGGTTTCATAAACATATAATGAAGTATGAATACCATTATTAAAAATCAAGGTTTTCTTTCCTAACGATTTTTCTGTATAAGCATGCAATAATTTCTCTTGCATGATTGTGTTTGTATATAAATCATCTGAAGATTTTACGGTATAATCTCCATTGATACCTACTTTAAGTGATGTTAATCCTACATCATAACTATAAGTTGTTGCACGTGCCAAAAATCCTTGATCGATTAACGAACCTATTGTGTCTCCTACAATTAGTTCATCATAACTTTCGTGCATTGGCAATTTGATATTTGAACTTAACGGCGTTGCTGTTACTCCTAATATAAATGCATTTTTGAACGAGCTTAATAATTTTCGGAATGAATTGTAATGTGCCTCATCGATAATTACTAAACCAATATTATCTAAATGTAATTTTTCGTCATTAATACGGTTTTTTAATGTCTCGACCATCGCTACAAAGCATGAATATTCATTTTGGTCTAATAGTTCTTTTACCTTACTATTGATAATCTTGTTTTTAACACCAAAACCTTTCAACATTTTTGAAGTTTGCTTACAAAGTTCAATTCTGTGTGTTAAAACTACTACTTTTTTCTCGTGTTGCGACAAATAACGGCGTACGATTTCAGAAAAAATCACTGTTTTCCCTCCTCCCGTAGGCAATTGATACAACAAATGATGTTGCGCCGATCCGTTATCTAAGCGGTCAAAAATGGCATCAATATCATTTTGTTGGTATGCATAAAGTTCTTTTTTTTCTTCTCTTTCTATTTCTAAAGTGTTTTGAGACATTGTTTTTTATTGGTTTTTGCAAAAATACACCTAAAAAACAGTTATTGCGCCTTTTTTATCTTAAAATAAAAAGAAAAGTTCACGATTATTTAATTATGGAATGGGTTCTAAAATGTGATTTTATCCAAAATTACTTCAAAATCAGGCTCATTTTTCCATTTTTGAGTAGCTGTTTCCTCATAAATCTGATTTATTCTGGATTTAAATTCGGCTAAAATTCCGTTTGAAACTATAAAATTCACTGCCTGATCGAATGAATTGTACATGCTTTTGTAAAAAAGTTCTTGCTTTACAGGATTTTCAGATGAATATGTTTGTGCTATTTCGATATTGTAAAGCATAACATCAGCGATTACAAACGGATCTACTCCTAAAAGTATAAAATGTTTGATGTATTTTTGAGCTACTGAACGTCGCATTTTTGGTTTTAAACGCCGTCTTGATGCTTTTGCTTTAATTGGAAAATATTCGTTTGAAATTTTCAACTTACATTCCTGCAGCAATGTCTCTTCTTTTGGATTGAACACAAAATCATAATAGACTTTTACAGGAGCAAATTTCTCGTACAATTCGATTAACTGCTCTTCTAATTGTTCTTTAGTAAGATCGTTTAAATATTTTTTTAAATCGCGTTTACTCATTATCAAAGTTTAAGATTGTAAAAGTAAATTACTTTCTCATTCGATACCCTAAAAATCAAGCAGAATCATTAATTTTACCGTTAATAATTTAAAAAAATAATTAAATGCTCAAGATTTTTAAGATTACAGCGATTTTAGAAGGAATTTCATACTTGGTTTTATTCTCTAACATGCTTTTTATTAAGCCTACAAACCTAGATTTGTACAAAACACTATTATTCCCTATCGGAATGAGTCATGGTTTGCTATTTGTGGCATATGTTTTATTAGCTATTTTATTAAAAAGTGCTCAAAAATGGGATTTTAAAACTTTCATGTTAATCTTAATTGCTTCAGTGATTCCGTTTGGTACTTTTTATGTTGAGTATAAATACTTGAAAAATGCTTAAGTTTTTGGAGAAAATATTTAACTTTTTATACCCTCTTTTTAGAGACTGGGGTATGAGTCGCAATATTGCGGCCTACCTTAGTCTTGTATTAAATATTGCTTTATTAATAATAATGGCATACGCCGTATATTATATAGCTAAATTTCTTTTGGTAACTCTTACCGCTGTTTTTGCCCAAAAAACAAAAACTAAGTTTGATGATTTTTTAATCAATAATAAAACTACTAAATACACCGCTTACTTAATTCCGTTTTTCTTTATCTATAAAGCTGTTCCTATAATCTTAGACAAATATGAATATTGGGAATTGGTCTTTGGGAAAATTGTTGGTGTATATATCGTACTATTATCGCTATGGATCATTCAAACTGTTTTTAATTCTCTTAAAGATTATTTGAAACAAAAACCTGAATATAGCGATAAACCTATTGATAGTTTTATTCAGGTTGTTATGATGATTCTATGGATATTTGGAATTGTAATTATTGTTTCTAAATTATTCGGAATCAAACAAGGTGAATTATTAACCATTTTAGGAACTCTGTCAGCAATTATTATCTTAATTTTTAGAGATACTATTCTTGGTTTCGTTTCTAGTGTTCAGGTTGCTATCAACGATATGGTTCGTATTGGCGACTGGATTACAATGGACAAATTTGGAGCCGATGGTGATGTTATCGAAATTAATCTTACTACAGTAAAAGTTCGAAATTTTGACAATACAATTACTACCATTCCCACTTATGCTTTGAGTTCTGACTCTTTCCAAAACTGGCGTGGGATGCAAAAATCAGATGGTCGTCGTATTAAAAGGCATATTTTGATTAAAACCAGTACGATTCGTTTTTTGTCTAATGATGATTTGAATATGATGAAAAAGATTCAACTTATTACTCCTTATATTGAATCTCGTCAGTCCGAAATTGAAAAATACAATACGATAAATAATATTGACAAGTCTTTGGCTCTCAATGGTCGAAATATGACTAATCTTGGGTTATTCAGAAAATATATTATTCAATATATGGTAAGTCATCCGGGATTAAATAAAGATATGCACATGATGTGTCGTCAATTACAATCGACTGCTCATGGAGTTCCTTTAGAAATTTATACTTTTTCAAGTGATAAACGTTGGGCAAATTATGAATATATAATGGCTGATATTTTTGATCACATTATTGCTTCTGCACCTTATTTTGATCTAGAAATATTTGAATTACCATCAAAGATTGGTCATTTAGAGTAGTTTTTAAACCATATAAGTTATATAAGAAAACATAAGCCTTGCTTTAATCAACTTACATGACTTATATGGTTATTTTTTTATATAATGTAAAATCTATAAACGGTCTTTTACGTATTCTATCTTCGTTTTTCCATGTGCCTTTGGTTTCCCATCCTCACCAAGATTTACCATTGTAATAGTATCGATTGTAATAATAGTTTCTCTGGTCATCATGTTCCTTACTTCACTTTTCAATACTAGTGAAGTATTTCCGAACTTAACTACATCAATTCCAATTTCGACAATATCTCCTTGTTTGGCTGAACTTTTAAAGTTAATTTCCGACATATGCTTGGTTACCACTCTATAGTTTTCTAGCTGAATAATTGTATATAAAGCCAACTCTTCGTCTATCCATGCCAGTAATTGTCCTCCAAATAACGTTCCGTTTGGATTTAGATCTTCGGGTTTAACCCATTTTCGAGTATGAAATCTCATAATTGTTAATTTATTAGTAACAAAAATAACCTTTTAGTATCATTATTTTTTTTAATTTTAGAATAAAAATATGAGCCAGCGAGATGCTTTTTTACAAGAATTCCGAGGACCAACTTTAGGCACTGTAAATGCTCAATCTTCTGCAGATGAATTATTTCAAAACGAAGTACTTCGGCCGATTTTAAAACTCCAAAATGATTTATTAGTCGCTGTTTTTATAAATTATGTCAATAAAAACAAAACTGATTTTTATTCTTATACCGTTGAAAAGAAACTTTCGGTAATTGAAAATGCTATTCAAAAAGACATTAAATTCCGAAATTCACTTAAAGGTATGGTAATCGCTCTTTTTACTTTGGATGAATATCAATCGTATATTCTAAATTCTTCCAGCTTGAATAAAAGAATGATGAATTTGGTAATTGAAAGGCTTAAAAATCAAGTACAATTATTTGAATTAGAATCAAATAATGAATCATTTTAAAATTGAATTGCATTTTTTATAATGCATAAAAAAACCAGTGAACTTAACTTCACTGGTTTTCTTTTATTTATAGGCTATTATTTTAAATCCTTTTGTAAATGCTGTTCCTGTAGGTTTGTGTATTCCAAAATTTTTCTCGTGAGACATTCCAAAGTCTGAAGCAGGTCTTTTGAATATCATTCTTAATCGATCTCCTTTTGCAAATTGTTTAATAGCAGGAGCTACATTTATAGTCTGTGATAAATCTGCATAATCTATAGAAAATAAACTTCTTGCTGCAGCAAGATTTTCCCATTTCCCATTTTCATAATATTGTATAGCGACATTTACCCCTGCATATCTTTCGGTAGCATATTTGTTAGTAATATTTGGGCTATAGTTAATAAAACCACTAATTTCATACATACCACCTTCTTTAAACTCAAAATATTGCGTATCTAAGTTACTCGGATTACCATTAAAGGCTACTATATTATTTGTAACTATTTCTGATAAATCCCATGCTACAATAAATTCGTCTCCAGCATTAAACTTATTTATCGATCCTACATCAGTATATGTTTGAAGTTTTGATGATTGTATAAACATCAATTTAGCTGGAACAACAGGTAAAATACCAATATTTCCTTTATCATTAACTCCTAAGACATGTGCTTGTGTAGATAGAACTGGAGTTTCTGTTAGAATCATGTCCCCTTTAACGTGTAGATCAGCTTCAGGCTTTTGTGTATTTATACCTGTCATTTGCCCAAAGACACAATTGGTAATTAGGAACAAAAACGATGCAACCTTTATTTTTTTTATAAAAACCATAGTACTAAATATTATTATTTTCGTAATATAAGAAAAAAAGTATATTTAATCTATAGCAAAATAAAATTATTAAGAATATAGCAACAAAATACATAAAACCATATTAATTATCACTACCTTATTATAATATATTAAATTTATCCAACCCGCATTATTTCAATTAGCTTCTTCTGAACGTTAGCATTTCATTTTTTATATCTCAAACAAATATGAATTACACTAACCTAAACTATCTTAAAAGAATGATGAATTTGGTAATTGAGAGACTAAAATCAAATAACGAATCATTTTAAGATTAAATTGCATTTATTATAATGCATAAAAAAACCAGTGCTCTTTACTTCACTGGTTTTTACAACTAACTTTACTTTTTATTTATATGCTCTTATATGAGCTATTTTAGATATGCTATTCTTTCTTATATGTGCTGGTTCTGCTATCTTTTATAACTCCTTTCCAGTTTAACCCATAAGCAAAATCATAAACATTTCCTTCACTGTCCTTATGCGAAACCATATCAAATGGAACGTCTTCAAATTGTTTTTCAACTGTTTCCATATTAGCTGGCATCTGAATTGGCAATAAACCTGATGGTTCTGTTTTTCCAGATATTATATCTAATACAGCCTGTGTAGATACTCCAAAATTTAAAACAATTCCATCAACTTGATTTTCAAACTCATTAAAAATCATTGGCTTTGAAGCTGTTACTGAAACTATAACTGGCTTACCTTCCATCATGTCTTTTGTATCCAGAATGGTTCTCAAATCCATTGTATTGGCTACAGTAACCGTTTTATTTTTATAAGTTCTATCGGTAATAGTTGGGTCAATAACCTGATCTCCTGCGGCTATACTTTTAGCTCTTGCTGTTGTTGCTGTATACGTTCCGTATTGTAAAGAAATTGGCACATAGCCATTACTTCCATTAGTTCTGTCATTTAAATCATACCCATCTTCTAAACTTTGTGGACTTGTTACAAAAACAATTGCAAAATCTGCTTTTGAAGGTTCGTCTGTAACATTATAGTATTTTTTTACTAATTCTAAATTTACTGGGTATTCAAATTTTGGCATGCTTCCTACTCCCCACCAGTCTTTCTTTGAAGCTGTATAAATTTTAGGAATAAAAACTGTTTTCTTTTCTTTTAATGGAAGAATTGATGCCTTATTTTTCAATAATACAATCGATTTTAATTGTGCATCATATCCTGCTTCCATAAACTTTGAATTTCCAACAACTTCTTTTGTTTCTGATATATTCAGATATGGATTTTCAAAAAGTCCTACTCTAAAAATATTCTTTAATAATCGAACTGCTGATCTTTCAAAGCGGGCTCTCATAAATGGTTCTCCATATTCTTTGATTCCTATTTCATAAGCGGCTAAAACTGGTTTTTTATCATTATTTCCTCCAAATTGATCTACTCCTGCCATGATCGCTTTGTAATGTCTGTCTACAATCGAAAGATTTTCTACACCCCAAGGTTTTCCTGCAAAGACATTTGGTGTTTTTCCTTCATCTCCTGTAATCAGCCAATCGGTACAAACTACTCCATCGTAACCGTATTTATCTCTTAATAAATCGGTAATAATGTATTTGCTATATCCATTAGCAACATTTTCGTTGTATTTTTTATCCTGATCAAAAGTGATTGTGTAATAAGGCATTACTGCTGATGCTTTACTGGTTTTCCCTTTTAATTTAAACGCTCCATTTACAAAAGGATCTATATGCTGTTGCAAATTATTCCCCGGATATACTGCAAATTTCCCATAAGCCCAATGTCCATCGCGTCCACCTTCTTCGGCTCCACCGCTCGGCCAGTGTTTTACCATGGCATTCACACTCTTGTATCCCCATCCATCTTTGATTTCGTCTTTTCCATATGATGTTTGAAAACCATCGATATAGGCACGTCCCATATCTCTTGTTAATGATGGGCTTTCGCCAAATGTCATCGAAATTCTATACCATCTTGGTTCTGTTCCTAAATCTATTTGTGGTGACAAGGCTGTTGCAATTCCTAATGCACGGTATTCTTTGGCTGCTATTTGTCCAAACTGCTCTACAATTTTTGGATCAAAAGTTGCAGCCATTCCTAAACCGTCTGGCCACATCGAAATTGTTCCTCCTGCTCCTGCATTAAACTCTGAAGTTACAGTTGCTAAATGTCGCGGATCGGTACTGGTATTACTAGGAATTCCTAATCCTATTCCTTCTACAAATGCCTGCATCTTATTGTTCCATAATGCAGCTACTTCTGGACTTTCTACATTTGTAATTAATACATGACGCAAATTATCTTCTTGTAAAAATGCTTTTTGTTGGTCTGCCAGATCATACGCTTTGGCATTACTTTCTGGGAAAACTTTACCATTATATGTTCCTAAATTATATCCCGATACTCCTGCTGGTAATGATTGATGACGGCTATAAAGCATTAATCCTGCAATTTGTTCTACCGTCATTTTTGATGCTAAATCTTTGGCACGCTCATCTGCTGAAAGTCGCCAATCTTCATATTTATCTAATTTTCCGTTTTTATTTAAATCTTTAAATTTTTTTCCGTTTATGGTTAAAATTTTTACTCCTGATTCAGGAGAATATCCTAAATCTGCCCCTTTATTATTTTTAACTATTGTGAAATTTTCCTGCTGGGCATGCATCGTTACGCTTAAAAAGAAAGCTAAACTTATCGTTATGACTGTTTTTTTCATTTATATACTATTTAAAATCTGAAATTTAATGACGCTTCTAATGTAAATGGTCGAATATATGATCCTACCAATAGTTTATCGTAATATGGTGAAGCATCTGTAATTAATTCTGCTCCGTTTATTGTTCCTTTCGCTCCCGTTTGATTTAAGAAGTTTACTGCTGTAAGTCCGATATCGAAATGGTTATTAATTTTATAATTTACTCCTCCAAATGTTTCCCATCTTGGTGCAAAGTATAATGCATTTGTTTGATTTGCATATTGCTTACTGAAATAACGGAAGCTTGCCCATAGTTTAAAATCTTTATAGGTATAACTAGGATCAATTTCCATCAATACTTTTGATATTTCTAATACATTTTTGTCATTATATGAATAGTTATTTCCAAAAGCTGAAAAATTATAATTTTTATAAACTGGATCCTGGAACGTTATCAAGTAATGAAGATTAAATCCTTCAAATGGCGTTGCCACGATATCTGTAGTCCAACCCAAAGTTTGTATGTCATAAAAAACTGTTGCTACTTCTGACTGGCTTGAGTTTGTTGGATTTACTAAATTAAGTCTTGCCTGATAATTATTTCTTGTTAGATAAGTAGCCTGTGAAACAATACTAAATTTTTCCTGATTAAAATATACTCCAAATGCTCCCAATGGGCTTTTTGTTTTTGCTAAGTTAGGTTCTGCTGCTCCTGAATAACTTTCTAATTGTCCATTTTTTTCG
Source organism: Flavobacterium sp. EDS (assembly GCF_020991525.1). Classification (NCBI taxonomy): domain Bacteria; kingdom Pseudomonadati; phylum Bacteroidota; class Flavobacteriia; order Flavobacteriales; family Flavobacteriaceae; genus Flavobacterium; species Flavobacterium sp. EDS. The sequence continues at coordinate 11,507 of NZ_JAJMOZ010000011.1, read as the reverse complement.
GTATAAGTAAAATCAGCTAGGATTCCTGCACTTTTTATTACTTTATAAACTGCATTTATAGATCCTCCTAAATGAAACCAGTTATTATCAAAATATGTTTTCTGACTTGGATCAAATACAACATTTGGTGTTCTTGGTGTTTGATAATAATCTCCTTTTAATTTGTGATATCTTAAATTTACACCATATGCTACTGTTAAACGATCTGATATTGTCCAGTTATCTGAAAAATAAGCCGATAGTTTATTCTCAAAACCATTATGATACTCTCCTCCTACGTTATAGTTGTAAAATCCACTTGCATCTGTATTTGCTTTTCCTCCTGGAGTATTACGCACTAATTTATCTGGGTTTGCACTTACTGTCTGATTAAAAAACGAACGGCTTGATGTAAACTCATCTACATTATAATAGTATTCCATTAACCCAAATCTCCATTTGTGATTATCAACATTCTTTTTTATTTCAAATCGTGATAAAAAAGTAGTTGTTGGTGTTCCATCTGTGTACATTGCAAGCATTGAATTCACATTACCTACATATGGTTGCCCTGTAGCCTGATAAGTAAAATTATCAGCTGCTGTAGCTTCAAAAATACTTAACGGTATTGTTACTAATTGTGATGCTTTTGCATAACGAAAACGAGTTGAGAAATTAAACTTCCAATCATTAGCTAAGTCATAGTTCCCTAATAAATCAAATGTATGTGAAGTTGATACGGCATCACTACCTCCCATATCAGCTTTTTTTGACTGTCCTGTAAGTATGTCTTTAAACATGAAAGTTCCATCGTTTACGATATAAGAATCTCGTCCTATTCTAAAACCGTTGTACTCTTCTACTTTACCTCCTTCTTTATATTCAAAAACAGCATAGTTGCTTAAAGATGCTGAGTTAGCATATTTATACAAAAAGCTAATTTCGCCTTTTCCATTGTTGAATTTCTTAGTTATTCCTGCTCGGTAAATTTGTGTCCTATCTGAATAGTTAGCAAATTTTAAATCAAATGAATTCGGATCAAAATTAGCATAGGCTCCCATTGTATACGACCAACCTTTGCTTAATGGTCCTGTACCATTTAAGTCTCCTTTCATCCATCCGAAACTTGATCCCGAAAAATTACCGTTTATTTCTAATTTATCTGTTCCTAATCTTGTATATGAATTAACTGTAAATCCTAAATCACCTGTTGTAATTGCTGCTTCACCAATTTTCAATAAACCCGTTCGTCCTAAACTCTTGCTTTGTCTCCATGTTCTGTTTGGTAACTCTGGCCAGAAATAATAAACTACTGGTAAATCATTTTCCTGAATTGTGATTCCCCCTACTGTTGTTGGTAATCCTATATTCACATCACGCGGCCCTGTATTGTTTGCCGCATTTAACATCACATTTCTGTTTTTTTCTTCTTTGGTGTCGGTTTCTAGAATTTTTGTCTTTGTGGTATCTGTTGCTTTTCGTGATATTTTTTCCTCTTGTGAAAATCCTTCAAAAGCTGGGAAAATTGTCATACAAATTGCTGAAATAATTATTCTTTTCATAAGTTATCTGGTTAATTAAATAAAAGGATTAAATTTCATTGCTTCATTATGAAGCAATATTAATTAGATTTTTTAATATTAGCAAACAATTGAAAGAATAATTATATAAATCGAATTTTTAAGTATAGATAAATCACATATAATTAACAAAAAACTACTATTGTTACATTTTAAAATTTGAAGAAAAAAGCACTATCACGTTTGCGTAAAGCCCCGTAAACAGTGAGAAAAATCTTTATACCGTAATTTTTATCAATGTTAAATTCTGAGTTAGATAACAAGTTTTAAGAGCTTGATTAAAAAAAAAAATGAAAAAAAAATCCAAAAAATTTTTTAAAAGTTGACATATAGATATCAAAAGAGTAAATTTGACCGTAATTATATTCTATGGAGTTTAAAAAAATACTAGAAAAAGATTCTGAAGTGTCATGGGGAAAATATGTTCCTTCACTCTCTATTGATTGTGCTGTTTTCAGTTTTAAAGATTCTTCTCTTCAGGTACTAACCATTAAAATGAAAGATCAGGATGCTTTTGGTCTTCCTGGTGGTTATGTGCAAAAAGATGAAAATATTGACGATGCCGCCATTCGGATTTTAAAAAACAGAACCGGTACCGAAAATATCTATCTCCAACAATTTCACACCTTTGGTAATTTAAACCGTTCCGAAGGTATTTTTAAAGATTATGATGATAATTTATGGAATAAACAACGATTTATTTCCATAGGCTATTACGCTCTTGCTGAACACTCTAAGGTGAATTTAAATATAGATGATATCTCTACTGCCTGCGAATGGAAATCTATTGATGATTTGCCTCCATTTATGATGGATCACAGAGAAATTTTAGATAAAGCTCTTGTTACTCTACGTGAGCAATTAAGCAATCATCCGATTGGTTATAATCTTCTTCCTGAAAAATTCACCATGCCCGAGCTTCAAAAATTATATGAGATCATTTTGGATAAAAAGCTTAATCGCGGTAACTTCTATAGAAAAATATTACGCTATGATATTCTAACCAAATTAGATGAATCCCGTAAAGGCGGTGCACATAAAGCTCCTGATTTATATAGTTTTAATATAGAAGAATACAATAACGCACTGAAAGAAGGCTTTAAAGGGAGTTGGTAACGCAAAGGTTCAGAGTTCCGATAGCTATCGGAACAAAGGTGCAAAGTTTCGGATAGATATTAGAATAAAGGTACAAAGGTACAAAGATGCAAAGGATCTGATAGTTATCGGAACTTTGATACTTAATTTTAGAACCTTAGCGACTCAGAACTTAAAAAAAAATGGTGCCTTACTCTTAGCAACTTAGTACCTTTAAAAGAATTTTTCAATCCTCGAACAAAACCAGAGCAAGTAGCTCTATAAACTATCTCGAGTTACTTAATGAGACCCTTCCTCCGTCAGGGTGACAAGATTGGGATTGTTTTACCTAGAAAATTAACCACAAAGTTCGAAAGCATTATCGCAAAGAGTTACACACAGACAAACAGCCTTTGTTCCGATAGCTATCGGAACTTTGTAACTTAGAACCTCAGAGTCTAAAAAAACCTCAGAACCTTATAGAAAAAATTAAGCCTTTTTACTATCTCCTATAAAATTCAGAGTTAAATTTATCAAAACAGCTTTAGAAATTCGTATTATCGGAACTTGTATTGCAAGGCAAATAACCATAAATATTGGTATCAGAATTTTTAACGATAATCCATACATCGTATTTAATGCAATGACTGAAAGTACTAAGTGAACAACAATTAGTAGTATTATTGGGTATTTAATCCATGAAGCGGCGGAGTAAAAGTTGGGTTCTATTTTAAAATCCTGACTACAGTGTGAGCAATTTCTATTCATTTTACGAATCTCTTTCACTACGAAAAGTCCGTGATTTGTAAATAAATTGCCTTTGTAGCATTTAGGGCATTTAAGTTTAAAAATAGTATGTAACCTCATTCTTGTGTTTATATTATTATTAAAAACTCCTATAAATCGTCTCTGCACTTATTTGAAACTTGCATTTCAGTGTCTTTACGAGTGGAAGATTTTAAAATTATTAGAGTCTTTTTTTTTGATCGAGGGGGAAATTTAACCGCAAAGGGCATGATCTCGATAACTGTCAGAATACGCAATATACGTAAAGATTTAATTTTTCAGAAAAAAAGATGCTATCTTTTAGAAAGATTCTGAATTACTGAAGTTCTGATAACTGTTGGTTATTTCATTCTCTGTCGCTGTTTTAGGCTCGCAGATAAAGCGGATTTACTTTAATTGTCCGCTATTGTTTGTAGGAAACATTTTATTCTTAATTATTGAAGCTTGTGTTTTTACGTCTTGTTTTTGGCATGCAGATAAAGCAGATTTATATTAACTGTTCGCTAATTTATTATTCTTTTATTATTAAAACTTGCACTTTTGCGTTTTATTTTTGGCTCGCAGATAAAGCAGATTTACTTTAATTGTCCGCTAATTTATTATTCTTTTATTATTAAAAATTGCGCTTTTGCGTTTTATTTTTGGCTCGCAGATAGCGCAGATTTATATTAATTTTCCTTTATTGCCCTTAACATCATTAATTGCGAGTATCTTATTTGTGTATAAATAATGAAAGACTGGCATTACTTTCACAATACCAGTCTTTCTAAAACAATACTATTAATAAATTAATCTCTCATACCTCGGATACAGGCTAAATAATTAGCTGGTATATTGTCCATTACTAAACCTTAAGCTGGGCTATTTTACGCCATCACGTGAAAATTTTAGTTCATATACTAACATGAGCGTAATACCATTATTTTTAAAAACTAAAGCACTATACCAAAACATCTCTCGCTTAAGGCACAGAATCGTATAGTTTATCTAATTGGCTATTTACTAATCTATATTTTTTATCTATTCAGCTAAAACTTATCAAAAATGCCTGCTTTTAATAGATTTTACACATATGAATCTGAGCCACAATGTGTTAAAACAGCAGTGTAGACATAAACAGGCATTTTATTTGTCCATTTACAGCCACTACTACAAACCAAAAAATATAAAAAACTATTCAATTTTATTCTACATTATATTTCATCTGCTAACGATCTATTTTAAAGTTTAAAATAAAACATAGAGGTACGTGCTCCATTAGCTTCATTAGGTGTACTATTAGTACTTCCATTTTTCAGTGTAAGATCAAAAGATTGATCTTTACCATTATTATGACCACGAGCCATTTTAAAAAAAACTCTATCTCCTTTCATTCCTGATACGGTAAGGTTTATTGTATAGGTAATAGATGCACCTTTTCGAGGACTAATGAGTCCCATTTCTGAAATATCTGCTAAAACTGAAGCTGATCCTACTGAAGTATCTGCTTGCTCTTTCCATCCACTAATAAAAAACCATTGTTGTTGTATAGTAGTAATAGCACTAGCGGTAACTCCGTATAACCTAAAAGAAAAAACGTAAGCCCCATCATCAGGTAATTCGATATATTTATCAAAATCTACATCATTTCTATACCAAGTTAGTATGCTTCCGTTTGCTCCAAATTCATTGCCATCTTCTATCTTAACAGAATTCTTAAGTGTGTATTGTAAAGCTTCCGTTTTTGTCTTTCCTCCTACTTCTATATCTCCTAATGATTGATCTTGAAATTTTATTTTAAGATCTTTTATAGAACCCGCGCTAACAGATGATCCAGGCTTCCCCGTGATTTTATAAAATAATGTCCCTGTAGATTATTCTAACTTTCCTGCCTGAAGCTCTAAATACACTTCCTTACTTCCTCCTACAGAACCGCTTGCTAAATATTTAGCTCCACTTGGGTAATAAACACCATTACCACCAGAATAAACCACTGTTAAAATATCATCTATTATTGTTGCTGAATAGCTATTTGATAATAATCTTTGAGAATCTTTAACAAGCCCATCTTTTATAATTGCTTTGCCTGTTTTTGTAGGAGATAATATAACCCATGAATCAACATTCCAATACATATATCCAGGAATGTTAAAATTAGAATCAAGCCCTGTATTATAAACTAAAAGTGATTCTGCAGGGTTTGGTATGGTCGTATTGTCTGTATTACTCGTAAGTGTTACCCGAGGAATCAGTACCCCTTTATTATTTGACTGAATTTCTAGTACAGATGATGCATTTGGATTTTTTGTATTAATACCTGTTTGTCCCCAAGTATTTATTGATAAAAAAAAGCATAAAACTAATACTCTTTTTATGTTTCTTCCGTTTGTAATGTTCTTCATAAAAAATTAATTAAAATAATTATTCTATTTATTCAATATTATAATAAATTCGGAGCGTCTGTTTAATTCATGCTCTTTTTCTGAACACTTTACTCCATTTGTACAATGGTTAATCAGCATTGTTTCTCCAAAACCTTCGCCAGTAACTCTTTCTTTTGCAATACCTGCTTTTACAATATATTCAACTGTAGCCGCCGCTCTTTGTTTTGATAAACGTAAATTGAATTCATCTCTTCCTCTACTGTCTGTGTGTGAATTTACTTGCAATGAAATATTTGGCCTGGCTAATAATAGTGCTACAATTTTATCCAGCTCTGCTTTAGATGATTCTCTTATTTTGGAACCTTCATAATCAAAATAGATCGGATTTAGTTCTAACTTTTTGGTTAAATCATCTCCTTCTTTCAGTATTACTCTCTTATTAGCAACAATAACTTCCATCTCATTATACAAATCAGGAGATATCACTCTTTTTTCTAACTGTTGTAACATAGGGATTGACACTGTTTCTTCTATTAGTCCTACTTTCTTATATACTAATGTATGATTTTGAAATGGCTCAAGTAAAATAGAATATTTACCTTCATTATCAGTATAATAGGTTGCTGTTTTGTTAAAATCAGCATCATAAACTTCAATAGTAACATTTGCTATAGGTGCTTTTGTAATACTATCTTTTATTGTACCTGAAATAGTTGGTTTTATATTAAATGAAAAATCTACTGGTCGGTTTTCTGTAAAACCGTATAAGTTGTCATTTCCTTGTCGATTTGACGAAAAATATCCTTTTTTGTTTTCTTTGTTGATTCCGTATGTAAAGTCATCATAAGCTGAGTTTACTCCGTCTCCCAAATTAACAACTTTATAAATACCTGCCTCATCTTTTACAGCCGCAAAAACATCTAGTCCTCCTAATCCTGGGTGTCCATCTGATGAAAAGTATAATATCCCTGAAGCATCTACAAAAGGGTAAGTCTCTCTTCCTAATGTGTTAATTTCGTCGCCTAATGATCTTATATCGCTTACTCCATCAGCTTCTGTTATATTACCAACATACAAATCTGAATTCCCCTTTTCGTTATTCCTGTCTGATACAAAGTATAACTCTTTATCATCTGGACTTAAAGCAGGATGTCCTGACGAAAATCCATCACTGTTTACAGGATAAGGTAATTCTTCTATATCTTTCCATTGATTATCGATATAATGTGCTTTATATATTTTTAAATAATTAATTCCTAGCTCTCTACTTCTTCCTAACTCTCCTCCTATATAATTACTCCCTGTAAAGTACATCGTTTTACCATCTTTTGTTATTACTGGTGTACTGCGATGATACTTTGTATTTACATCTCCTTTTAAAAGTTTAGGATTTGCTAATCCTCCGTCGGGAGTAATAGTTGCCATATAAATTTTAAAGTACGAATGATTGTCCCAATTGTTTTTTTGTGTCAATACTGAACTAGAGTTTTTAGCTGTTGCGTACAGTAGTTTATCTTTATCCCAAAAAGTGACTCCAAATTCTGATGAAGGCGAATTGATCGTAATGTCTTTCAGCACATAGCGCCCAGATTGTTCTTTTATTTTGGACAAAAAATTTTCTGGAAGCCAATTATCGCTTGTGTCTTTTTTTCCTGTTTTTAAATAATACTTTTTTAGAATAGTAGCCGCTTCAGCATATTGCTCTGCAGTTTTTAATGTTTGTGCATACCTAAAATAATATTCTGGTGCTATATTCCCTTTAGTCTCCATTAGCTTAGCATACCATATTAGTGCTTCTGAGTAATTGGAATTATAATAATAAGAATCGGCTAGTTTAGCATATACAGTTGCTGAAGCATTCCCTTTGTTTGTTATTCTTTTGTACAATTTACTTGCTTCTGCAAATGCAAATTGATCATAAGCTTCATTTGCTTTTTGTAATTTTTTATTCCGTACCTGTGTGTAAGCTGTATGTGTTATAGAAAAGAAAAGGAAGGCAAAAACAATGGCTATTTTTTTATAGATCATTTTCATAGATTATCAATTATTAAAAGAATCTTGGTGTTATCATTCTATATTTTGATGTTGGAAACAAATCAAATCGCAAGAAAACTTCATGAGATCCTGAATTGTATTTCCCTATTTTCTGAGTATCAAAATCATATGCATAACCAATATTTAAACCTTGTGAGATTTGAAAACCAGCCATAGCGCTTATAGCTGCATCCCATCTGTAGGCCACTCCCAACGTAAGCTTTTCCTCCAAAAGAAAGTTTGCTGACACATCAACCGCAAGTGGTGATCCGCTTATTGCTTTTATCATCGCTGCAGGCTTAAATTTTACTGCATCTGATAATTCAAACACGTAGCCTCCCATTGCATAAAAATGTTTTTTTCTAGTAGCAGTTGAGATTTTAACATCGTCATAGAATTCTGTTTCCAAAAATCTTGGTACAGATATTCCCGCATACCATTTATTTGAATGTAAATATGCTCCTGCTCCTATGTTTGGAGAAAACTTGTTTTGTATACCTGAGAGTAGGATGTCATTTCCTTCATGAATAGTTAATTTAGTGTGATCGATTTCCCAAAAATTACCCACAGCACTCAATCCAAAAGATAGCTTTACATCCTCTGACAATTGAATTGGATAAGAATAATTAACCGAGACTGCAGTTTCTTTTGTTGGTCCTATTTGATCATTGATAATGGATAATCCTAACCCCTGCCCATCTATACTTATGGGAGCTTGAATAGAAAAACTTCCAGTTTTAGGCGCTCCTTCTAATCCAACCCATTGCGCCCTATAAATTCCCAATATACTTGTAGTACCACTTGTTCCTGTGTATCCTGGATTTATTGTCATGGTATTGTACATATACTGTGTATATTGTGCATCCTGCTGTGCAAAAGATGGAGAAAAACCAGCTAGCAATAACAAAACTATTATTATTTTTTTCATATTATTTTTAATTTTTAAATACTGATTTAAGTAATAATTTTAATTTAGATACTTCTTATTTCAATTTCAAATCAACATAGAATCTATATTTTTAAAATAATCACTTAAAATAGTTTTCAATTTGCACACCCAGACAGTGGCATGTTCTAATAATATATCTTGTTTAAAACTCTGATACTTTTTAGTCATTGATTAAAAAAAGGTTATTTGTATTTTAGTTCTAAATCAACATTAAGTCATATATGTTTAAAATAGTTCCCCATATAAGTCATGTAGATTCATCTAAGCGAGATTTTTTTAATATCAATTAAGCTTAAATAAATTAAAACCCTCTACCAATTTTGATTAGTTGTATTCCTATATTAGAAATACAGATAACCAACTTTTTCTCTAGTAATATCCTCGCTTATTTTATACCTAAGTATATAAAAATAGGTTCCTGTAGATAATTTTTCGCCTTTGCTAATAGTTGCTCTTCCTTCTGAAATTCCTTTAAACCAGTTTCCATCTATACCATATCCTGAAGTTTCAAACACTTTAACTCCCCATCTGTTATAGATTTCTAAGGTGTTATTTGGGTAAATTGATAATCCTTCTATAAAGAAGAAATCATTAATTCCATCCTCGTTAGGTGAAAAACCATTGTAAACAATTACATTTTCTTCTTTAGGTTTAAGTATTTTATTTATTCTAGCAAGTGTAAAAATCCCATCCTGAGTAATTTTGGCTGTTACTGTTTTATTATTAACATCAGTTGCTACATTATAAGATTTCCATTCTTTATCTTTTTCATCCCATCTTACAATTCCAATAGAAGTATTTGCCTGTGTGCTATTAATGATCTCCGCTGGTGTCGTATCTTCATGCCATGAAAGCGTTAATGCAAAATCAATAGCGTCGTCAGTTGAATCAAATTTCCAATACTCTCCAGAATTAATAAATGTAATTGCTTCTTGCTTTTTATTATGTGGATACGCTCCATTCGAATTCTTCTTAAAATATTCACTTGTATAATTCTTATTCTCTTGGTCACTTTGTCCAATAGCCATTGATCTATAGTATCCTCCGTCTCCTATGGGAAACTCAAATTCATTCTTTCCTTTTTGTTCTACATGTCCTAATACATGACTATCATTATTTGTAGTTTCATGAGAAGCATTGGCTTCAAATACAAAGTTTCCTCCATCAGTTTCATTGTCTACTATTCCATAATAAAATTTAGAAACACCGTAAACATTTAAATCTCCAGACAATAAAAAAGCTGGTTGTGCCGACTTGTTTTCAAATCGTACATCGTTTAATTCACTCGGTAATGTTCCTGAAATAATTTGTGCTCCAGTTGTTCCTTTAAAATGGATTAACCCTGTATTTAGTGAGGGGCTAAATGTCACCATTCCGTCATTATTATAATTAGCATATACAGAAAATATGCCGTCGTTAACAACGTCACCAGTAGTAATATTATTAAAATCTCCTACTGTCGAAAACTGTGTTCCGGGCATCATTACTAACTCTCCTGTATTTACTGTTTGTGCATTAAGTTTTCCAGCTGTACATACTGCCAGTATAATTGCACTTATATAAATTTTGGTCATAACTATTATTTTAAATGTTATCCATAAATATGATTTGTTATCATTTTTATACATTAAAAAACACCTCTTTTATCATACTCTAAAAAGAGGTGTTTTTACTTTACCATTTCCTCCATAAGGAAACGATGTAACTTATTTTAATCTTTACTTGTACACTTATAATTGCCTATGCAACTCTGTCTAAAAGCAGAAAGACTTCTTAAATTTTGTATATAGAATGCTTAATACTCGTATAAATTTTAATAAAGAACTGCAATTAAAAATTGCAGTTCTTTAAACTTTTGATTATTGATTATCTTTTTCTGAAATCAATCTTTCTAATTTTTCCAAACGCTCATTCATAGCTTTTGAACTTGCTTTTAATTCCTGAATTTCATTGTTTTTTGCATCAAGTTGTTTGTCTTGCTCAATAACATGCAAATACAATTCTTCGGTTTTTTCTAATAACTGAATTGATAATTCTGAAAGGTTAAATGCATAGCCTTCTGCTGTTTTCTCTAATTGAGTAATTGGTGTTATACCTGGTAAGTGCTTGTTCTTTCTTATATAAGCATCTACTTCAGATAATGACTTAAACTTATATTCTGCTTTTATATCTGAGAAACCTTTAAAATAATCTTCAAAAACATAATCGGCAAAATAACTGTTTACTGTAGTAATAGTACCATTTACTCTAAGCATCTCATTTGGTGCAGCAGATTTTTCTGTAAATCCAATTCCTACCCATCCTTTAGTATAGATGTCTTCTGTATTTAGAGTTGCTCCTTTATTAGTAGTTGTACTAAACCAAGGTTCTTTTACCAATGGAGTAATATCTAATTTATGAGTTGTCTCTTCATTAGTATAATCTAAAGTACCATTTGCAAGTGTATTCACTTCAAGCTTAGTTACTGTTTCTTGAATTTCAACTGGCGCATTTGTCGTCTCATTCGTATAAGTAGCAATTTTATGTCCTGATACAACAGGAGTTATTGTTGTTACTGTTTCAGCGGCTCCTACTAAGTCTGTTAATTTGAACGTTTCAGTCTTTCCTTTCTCATCTTTATACGCTAATGTATGGGCAACATCATCATAAACTAAACTTGTTAAGGTTTCTGAAGCACCAACTAAATCTGTTAATTTAAAGGTTTCCGTTTTTCCATCCTCATCTTTATAGGCTAAAGTATGG